>NZ_JBEPLT010000060.1:0-1007 GCF_040545385.1 Bartonella japonica | reverse complement strand
AAGGAATTGTGCTATGCAAAAAAAGTTTGCACTCACAAATGAGACACGTGTATTTAATAATCAAACTCTTTATCGCATTAAAGCATTAAAAGACTTTGCTGATGTCAAAGCGGGCGACCTTGGGGGCTTTATCGAAAATGAAAGCGACCTCTCTCATGATGGCAATTGCTGGGTGTATGATGATGCTATGGTTATCAAAGCAATCGTTTCAGAAAATGCAAAAATACGCAATAATGCCCGTGTTATGAATTATGCTAGGGTTTATGGTAATGCCGTGATTAGTGATAAGGCATGGGTTTTGAGTGATAAAGCACATGTTTATGACAATGCAGTCATTAATGGCAATGCAAAAATTGGTGGCTATGTTTTTGGCAATGCCGTTGTGAGTGATAATGCCGTTATTACAGAGGGAGCTCTTATTTACGATAATGCCCGTGTTTATGAAAATGCTCTTGTGAGTGGGCTTGTGTTTAATGATGCCCATGTCTATGGGAAATCACGCCTTGCTGCGTGGTCAAAAGCTTATGGCAATGCTCATGTTTTCGATAAAGCTATAGTTTATGATGGGAGCAATATTTATGACAATGCCAAGGTTTCTGGCTCGGCACGTGTTGGCCCCTGTGCTCAAATTCATGATAATGCTCATGTGAGCGGCAAGGCACAAATTTGCCAATTTACAACAATCTATGGCAATGCGGTGCTTAAAGAAAATAAGAAATTTTCTGAAGATGTCTGTGGTGTTGATCAAGACGTAAATAAAGCCGTGTGATTAATACGGGCGCGGCGGGGGCGCCTTCTTTCCAATCAAATTTTCCAACCGTTTTAACACATATCTATTATGTGAGGGTATTTCTATGTCTCAAAAATACATTATAACAAATGAAAGCAAAAAAATTAAACATGCTCTTACTCGCAATATTATAAATCTTTATCGCATTCGGTCTTTAAAAGATTTTGATGATGTTAAGGCGGGCGATTTTGGTGGCTTTATCGAAAAGGAAGTCAAT
>NZ_JBEPLT010000059.1:0-1017 GCF_040545385.1 Bartonella japonica | reverse complement strand
AGATACTGAAGAGCTATTTTTGCTAGATGCGGATTAAAGACCACAACCGAATGCCATTCTGTTTTGTCTACTTTTTGATTGGTAGCCTTGTCTGTATAGCTTTCAGAAGTTGCCATACGAAAATTGACTACCTCGGTACCTGAGGTCATTGTTTTACTTTCAGGATTGGCTCCTAGATAACCAATTAAAATCACTTTATTAAGCATATTTGTAGTCCTATTAGATTTGTACTTTAAACACGTACAAAATCTTAACATAATATTTATGTTTATTCAATATTTACAGTATATTAATAACAGTTTTTTAAAGTATCACATTATATTTTTTGTTTGATAAATTATTCATCAAAAAAACGTGATATATAGGTACTTAAGTCTTGTATTTAAAACTCTTGATATACATACATAAATGTATTAACATAAGACATGAAAATAAGATTTGAATGGGATGAAGCTAAAGCGAAAAGTAATATTAGAAAGCACCGTGTAAGTTTTGAAATAGCTGCACGTGTTTTTACTGACCCATTTGCTATGGTTAAATCAAGACCGTATTGAAAACGGAGAATATCGTTGGCAAACTTTAGGTCTTGTGGATGGTTTTCTATTACTCCTTGTAGCTCATACTGTTCATGATGATAAAGATGGCATAGAGGTAATCCATATTATTTCAGCACGACGTGCCAATTTGAAAGAGAGAAAACGTTATGAAGAAGAAAATTCGTTATGAAATTGATGTAGGCAACTTATCACCTTTAACAGATAAACAAAGAGTTGAAATTAAAAAACTGGCTGTAATGCCGGATAGCACAATTGATCATAGTGATATTCCACCACTAGATGATGCATTTTGGAAAAATGCAGTGCGTAACCCATTCTACAAACCAACTAAGACTGTCACAACGGTGCGTGTAGATTCAGATGTGCTGGCATGGCTTAAAAGCCAAGGCAAAGGCTATCAGACAAGAATTAATGCCATTTTACGTGACGCTATGCTTCGTTCAATGCGATAAACTCATTT
>NZ_JBEPLT010000058.1:0-1151 GCF_040545385.1 Bartonella japonica | reverse complement strand
TTGCTCTATTGTTATGCTGGTTGCTCTTTTAGAGAGATCATACAAGCGCTCACAAGAATTGGCTTGCTGGGTCATAAAGCTTATGATCATACGCTCACTTTCTCAAAACAGTGTTATGCTGATCTCAAAGGAGCAAAGCAGAAAGCAGAGAGAGCACAAGCAATTTGGCAACAAAGCCAACCAATCAAAAATACTTTAGCTGAGACCTATTTACGCACGCGGGGGATCACATGTGAATTGCCGTCTGATCTACGCTTTCATGACAAATGTCCGCACCCATCTGGGATGACACTACCCGCGTTGGTTGCTCTTGTTAAGGGAGCTGGTTCCTTTGCGATCCATAGAACCTTTTTACAAGCTAATGGCTGCAAAACAAATCAATTACCCCAAAAGGCTATGCTTGGTTCTGTAGCTGGTGGTGCTGTGCATTTAAGCCAAGGCAATGATCAGCATCTTGTTGTTTGTGAAGGCATTGAAACTGGTCTGGCTTTGCTGTCTGGGTTGTTATCAGAGCCCGTTAATTTATGGGCGTCCCTTTCAACCAGTGGCATGATGCGTTTGAATTTTCCCCATAACAAAGCGCGTCTCACCATTGCAATGGATGGCGATGATGCGGGTCGTAAAGCAGGTTTCACCCTAGCAAAGCGTGCTTATAGCCAAGGCTTTGAGGTCTTTATTATGCAAGCTCCAAAAGGCACTGATTTTAACGATCTTCTCCATTTTCAAAGGGTAGTAATATGACACAAGATAATAAAAATACTTTAGAGAATAATATTCCTTTAAATGATAACGATAATGGCTCTTTAAACGAAAATGCTTGTTTCAAAGCTATTCCTTATGAACAAGCATTGCAACAAAATGGTTGGGGGGAATTAAAGCCTATTACTGCTGCTTTGTTACCCGTCGAGCCTTTTGATCCTATACAAGTCCCATATGTCTTAAGTCGCTATATTTATGACGTTGCTGAGCGTCAACAATCCCCTATCGATTTTGTCGCCGTTTCTGCTCTGTGTGGCTTGGCTGCCGTGATTGGCAATGGTGTACGTATCGCTCCAAAACAACAGGATGATTGGAAAATCGTTCCTAATCTCTGGGGGGCTATTGTGGGACAACCTTCGACCATGAAATCACCTACCATGCAAGCGGCTTTA
>NZ_JBEPLT010000057.1:0-1193 GCF_040545385.1 Bartonella japonica | reverse complement strand
TGAAAGGCTTCACTGCTTTCATCAGCAAGGAGATTTTGAAGACGAGTGATATGGTTTTGTGCAATCTCAGCCACATTGCCCGCCCAACTTTCCCAATAATCTGCAATAGCAAATTTCTTCGCAAGAAGGGTTTTCAGGGCATTGGGAAACTCTTTATAAAAAGCTAATCTTCCTGTTACGCTATGAGTAGTTTGTGATTCATGAGCGGCTTTTCCAATCTCAAGCCCCATATGTTCTGATTTTTCATGGATATGGATTTTATCCTCAACCGCGGTCATGCTCTTTAAGGCGACAATCTCCAAAGAATCACTAACATCTTGCCCTAAGATCATTTGGTTAAGGGTGATTTCAAAATTCTCATCATGAGCAAGCAAAGCATTGATGACCTGCCAGACAACCTTGTATCTCTTATTGTAGCGTAAAGCATGTTCAGCAGAAACACCGGCAGGGATCCCAACGGGTAAGATGATATAGCCTCTCTTCTTGCCCTTTGCACGACGCATGATACGCCCCACCGCCTGTATGACATCCACATGACTTTTACGCGGGTGTAAAAACATAATGGCATCAAGAGCAGGCACATCCACCCCTTCAGACAGACAGCGAACATTGGTGAGCACACGACAAGTATTGTCCCCCGCATCTTCCTTAAGCCAATCAAGGGCTTTATGACGCGTTTTGGCACTTTGTGTTCCATCAATATGATCAAAGGTACACTGAAGCGGCGGGGTATCTTTATAGACCTTATGAAGATTAAATAATTCTTCCTGTATTTCTTGAGAATTGAATGTTTTACGAATGCGTTTAGACGTATTGATATCTTTACAAAAAGCCAAAGCCCGCCGCATGGGATTGGGGTCATCACTCAGATCAACTTTGAGATCTATTTTGGCAAGGGCTTGATAACAGCCTATGATTTTTGTTTTATCATCAAGGATAAGTTCATAATTCTCATCGGTCATCAAATGTTGAATAGATTCACCAACTTCCTCTTCATTAATACCTAAAACAATAATCTTATAAGGTGCGAGCAATTCATTCTGAACGGCTTTTGAGAATGTATAGGTATAAAGCTCTTTTCCATAGAGCTCTTTATCATCCATGGACGCCAGAACAGCATTGAACTCATTGGCTTTCTTTTTGGCATCATCGGTAAAGATTTTTGGGGTTGCCGTCATATAGAGGCGTTTTTT
>NZ_JBEPLT010000056.1:0-1204 GCF_040545385.1 Bartonella japonica | reverse complement strand
GACCAACGCGCGCCGAGCCAGAAACCTTGGCATTGTCATAAATATTGCTCCCATCATAAACTATAGCTTTATCAAAAACATGAGCATTGCCATAAATATTGCCAGCCACAACCGCCTTGCCATAAACCCGTGCATTTTCATAAATACAAGCAATATTGTTCACATGGGCATAAACCACTCACAATGGCATTATCGTAAACCCTTGCATTGCTATAAACCTTGGCTTTACCGCCAACCCAGCAATTGCCATCATGGGATAAATTACTTTCACCTTGTATAAAACCGCCTAAATCACCTTTTTTGACGTCTCCAAAATCTCTTAAAGCTCTAATTCTATGAAGTGTTTTAAAGCCAACCTCTATTGTCTCACCTGTAAATTCGTATTTTTTTGCAGGCTCTTGTTGATTAGCAAGAGCGGTTTCATTTGCATTTAAAGATATAAGGGGGGTGTTGTTTGAATTTGTCATTTTAAATTCTTTCTAATCGTAATGAAGTTTTCAATTGACGCGCTATAAAGGCGCCGGGCGTTGAAAACACGGCGATTAGTCCGTCGTCACACTTTTCCCATAAGGGTATTGCATGGTGTGACACACCCGACAAAATCATTATACGCTTTAATACGTATAAAAAACAGTCAGTATTTTAAAGACTTTGGAAAGATTGTTTCGTAACCTATCCGCTAATCGTTAAGTGTTTTCAGCACTTGAGTATTTATATAACAAAATACGTATTTATTGTCAAATAATATTTTATCTTTTTTGATATTTTTTCGTATTTTTTTTAACACGTTGTGTATTGATAATATCATATGCTTATGAATTGCTACTTTTTTATTTATATGCTTTTAAAGCTATATTATGGGCTTTATAAAACGATTGCGTCATGTTTTGAACTATAATTGATAATATTTAGAAACGCTTTCATAATGCGTATTTTTATCTTTATAAACGATCTGTTTTTTTACTAAATGAATTTAAAATTTTTTGTGAATTTTGTTTATAACGCATTTATCATTTGAACTGTCTTAATAGGCACCGCGCTCTTATAACCAATGCATTCATTTGCATTTTTGCTTTATTCAAACAAAGCTATTGTTTTTACGCATTCTCTATAGCTGTTATATTCTTTATAGTCATGGCATCATTTTTCATTTTCATAAGAGAAATGATAAATAGGATAATCGTTATTTATAAACCGTTATGAA
>NZ_JBEPLT010000055.1:0-1208 GCF_040545385.1 Bartonella japonica | reverse complement strand
AAAACATCTTTAACAATAAAGATGTCTTTTATTTACTCAATGATCTTAGAAACGATACCGGCACCAACAGTACGACCACCTTCACGAATAGCAAAACGAAGCTTCTCTTCCATGGCAATCGGAACAATCAAAGAAACATCCATGGCAACATTATCACCTGGCATAACCATCTCCGTACCTTCCGGAAGTGTCACAATCCCTGTAACATCTGTTGTACGGAAATAAAATTGAGGACGATAATTCGTGAAAAACGGAGTATGACGACCACCTTCATCTTTCGTCAAAATATAAGCCTCTGCCTTAAATCGAGTATGAGGGGTAACTGAACCAGGCTTCGCCAAAACTTGACCACGCTCAATCCCTTCACGATCAACACCACGAAGAAGTGCTCCAATGTTATCACCGGCCTGTCCTTGATCCAAAAGCTTCCGGAACATTTCAACACCGGTAACTGTCGTCTTAGAGGTAGGACGAATACCAATAATCTCTATTTCCTCACCAACTTTAATAATACCACGCTCAACACGACCAGTAACAACTGTTCCACGTCCCGATATCGAAAAAACATCTTCAATCGGCATCAAAAATGGCTGATCAACAGGACGCTCTGGTGTCGGGATATAATTATCAACTTCACTCATCAATAGACGAACTGCATCTTCCCCAATGCTTTTATCTTTATCCTCAAGAGCAGCCAACGCTGAACCTTTAACAATTGGAATATCATCTCCAGGAAAATCATATTTCGACAAAAGCTCACGAACTTCAAGCTCAACAAGCTCCAAAAGCTCAGAATCATCAACCTGATCAACCTTATTGAGAAAAACAACAATCGCTGGAACACCAACCTGACGTGCTAAAAGAATGTGCTCACGCGTTTGAGGCATTGGACCATCCGCTGCAGAAACAACCAATATCGCTCCATCCATTTGCGCTGCACCTGTGATCATGTTCTTCACATAATCCGCGTGTCCTGGACAATCAACATGCGCATAATGGCGATTCTCTGTTTCATATTCAACATGCGCTGTAGATATAGTAATCCCACGTGCACGCTCCTCTGGTGCAGCATCAATTTGGTCATACGCTTTAAATTCACCAAAATACTTCGTAATCGCTGCCGTCAAGGAAGTTTTCCCATGGTCAACGTGACCAATCGTACCAATATTAACATGCGGCTTCGTACGTTCAAATTTGCTCTTTGCCAT
>NZ_JBEPLT010000054.1:0-1236 GCF_040545385.1 Bartonella japonica | reverse complement strand
GATATTCTTTTAACAGACCGTGAAAGTGCAAAATTGCTTCATATGAGTGTCTCAACTTTCCGACGTCATGTCACCAATGGATCTTTACCAAAACCCTTAAAATTTGGTTTTTTATCGCGTTGGTTACAATCGGATCTTCTCAATGTTATCGAGCAAGCAAAACAGCAACGTCAAAGTGACGCGGCATAAAAAAACCTTGTCACGTAAGAAATCAGCCTCTCATTGCCAATCTTATTCCCCCCATTCTCAGCAGCTCTCACAACGGCTTCTTTTAAAATACGGGTCATTTTGTTCGGAATGCCTTTAACCCGCCCTAGACCGGCTCTTGGAGGTATGTTCTTTTTAATTGGTTTGGGAGTCTGTTCTGTATTTTCTGTTGTCATAAAATACGCCCTCCGGATAATAAAAAACCCCGCATTTGCAGGGATTTTTAACTGTACTTCACCCTCACTTAGATACAATACGCCTAAGTACAGTAAGGTCATTAAATACGATTTGCTACACTTTGTCAACATAATAATAACACATATTGATATATTCGAAGGGAATCAGTTAGATAGTGTTGTAAACAGTAGATCCTCAAAAAAAGATAATGATTACAGAAACTCTATTCTTTATTGGGGCTTATATAGCAGTTTTTTTGATAATGCTATTCAATGCAGTGCTTGTCATTAAAAAAGCAGGAAAAAAAGGGAAGGAAATAGTTGCATACTGTGTTGTACTATTCACACCAACGTTTGTTCCATGGCTTCCTGTAGCCATGATATATAATTATATAGAAAATGATCTAGTGGAAAAAGTGATAGGTATATCGCTAGCTATATCATTCGTAAGTTTTATCTCCTTATGTATGACAATAAACTCGATGCGTGAAGACGGAGTACCAAATGACATTAAAGATATAGCTTTCATTACTTTTGGAATACCCGCTCTAATTTGTGCTTTCATTGGTGCTATAATTGCACTTTTTATGTGGAATATAACAATAGGAGTAATAATTATAGGGTTATTAATTTTTATCAGTATAACAAAATATTTTGGAGTGATTTTTGTGATAATTATAGAAATATTGTGGTTAGTACTAATGATAGCGTTGATCAAGTTTATTTGGAAAATTGTCTAATGAAAATACTTATGAAGAGCATTAAGAGCAACGCGCAATGAATTCACAAGATATGGTAGTATTTGATCTTCTATAACTAGATACTGTAGCGCTGCATAAAGATTATACTGTCT
>NZ_JBEPLT010000053.1:0-1507 GCF_040545385.1 Bartonella japonica | reverse complement strand
AATCACCACAGAACTTTATGAGAAACACAAAAACTGAGAGCAAAACAGACAAAAAACAACAGAAAAGAGTGCTAAAAAACAATCCTCATTCACTTATATTGATACAAAAATCAATAACGGACAAATTTATTGAAACACTCCGCCATACGCATAACCCATGTATCCTGCAAAATTTTCAAAATCAGAATGGAATGACCAATCCCATACCATATGATCTTATGCCATATGATTAAAATCAAAACTCTTTAAAGGCTTCACTTTCATAAAAAAGAAGCAATTATAACGATCACGAATTTTCAATCGCAAATCACAGAGATCACAGAAAATGATTTTTTCATCAATAAATACAAAACTCCAATAATATTCCTCCCAAAATAATAATATTCCCAAAAATGAAGCAAAAGAGCAAGTTGAAGCAAGACAGATTGAATATAAAAGGCAGCAAATTTTGCTGCCTTTTACAAAAAAATATACAAGATTATGAAATAAGGTCGTACAAATTAAAAAAGGTGACGCAAACCAGCAGAAAAACGAGCACCTGAAAAACCAGCTTTTTTAAGGCGGCGTTGATAACTTACATCTCCATGAAGTGCAAATTGAGGAGATAATCGAGCATCAAAACCAAATCCTGTTTCTAAGGAAGAGCCAAAATCACCTAACTGGAAAGTGTGTTTAAAAGATACAGACTGTTTTTCTCCAAAATGATGCGAAAGATAAAGCTTACCATAGAGGGAAATAACACGCCTCTCTTCCATAGCAAAAAGCTTCTTGGTTAAGTGCCCACCAACACGCATGGTCCATTGATCAAATTTTCCCAAATTAACATCGATATTATCAATATCATGTACAGGATCAAACTGAAGATTTTGATAAATAAACTGAACTTGCGGATCTAAAACAAGACTTTTACGCCCTATTGCAAATGCCTTACCACTGGTCAAGGCAGCACTGAGTTGTTTGCCCTTTAATGTTGCCGTCTTACCTCGAGCAAGAGTAAAAACATCACCTTTAAACAAGCCATAAGAGAACACCCCGTCCATATATAAGCCTGTGTCATGCCTCAAACCTCCATAAGCAGCAACAGACCATTTATCAAACGTACTCTTTTTGCTTTGTTCAACTTCTTGAGGATGGAGAGAAAAGTTTCCGTAGTTTCCCAGAACCCCCAAGAATGTATGACTACATAAACTCTCAATCTCCTTCAGCAAAACACCTGCTTCTAGCGCATTATAATCAAGTTCAGCTCCATACCCATATTCAAACATGGAAAGATTAGAAACATAATGGTAGTTTCCACTATATCCATGCAAAAACAAAGCAGAATTTTCATCACTCTTCAAAGCACTCTGAGAAGCGCTTTGCATTGTCTCAAATTTCTTGTTTTGAGCAATAAAATCTATCAAACCAGCTTGGAATAAAGCGTTAGGCAAAAGCATATAAGTTGGCAATTGCGGAACCACAGCGCGAATTCCTTGCTTAGTCCGAATATCAGACTTAGCAGAAACAG
>NZ_JBEPLT010000052.1:0-1652 GCF_040545385.1 Bartonella japonica | reverse complement strand
AACTTCCAAAAGTCATCAGCACTCTTTACACAAGGAATGCGAGGTAATTCTTTGCATAAATTATCAGCATAACGAGAGCGATAATCTTCCGAATGAAGCAAACCGTAAACATAATAGAATAGATCATCCTTAGAGATTTTTTCATTAGGATAAGCAGCTTTAAAATGGTCTAGACCTTCATCAGTAATAGCATCACGCTTCTGTAAACCAGTTGTTTTGTTTTCCTCTATAAAGTTTGTAAATAAATGGGATTGTTTCTCACTTTTACTTTTTGAAACCGTAGTGTCTTCATAAATATAGCGTGGAAAACATTGTCCATTTTCTATCACATGAAAATCAGATACTGTCTTAGTCATAATAACAGAAAAATCTTTATTTGCTCCTATACCTGTAATTTGTATCACTCTATTTTCAACCGCTTGCCCTATAGGAAATATCCGCAGCATTTGATAAACCATTTCATTGAAACTGCGATTATAATAAAGCCACTGCTTGGTAAAAGGACGATACAAACTTCGAGTAAGGCATATCTCTTCAAATTTAAAAACTTTCCCTTTTGCTAGCTCTTGTTTAAGTGCACGACTCCAACTGATTTTTTTGGCATTCGTATTGATAAAATCATTTACAGCCTTTGTACGCGTTCTATGATCGGCGTATGAATAAGCATCATCAAAACGTTCTACTTCGCTATTATAGAACGTGATCATGTTATTTATGTTTTTAGATAAAGCTTTACGGCTTGAATGATACACCCAAGCATCACGGCTAGTTACAACACCACACGAAAAATTTTCAAAAAGTCTTTTACCATGACCTTTTTTAACACCTAGAGCTAGAAATGTCTTGGAACTGTCATCACGTTGATTAACCCAATCACCATGTTTATCTGGTGTAATTATTTGCCAACCTTTTTTATTTCGTGTAATGCCATCAATACTCCTAAATTTTTCAATTATTGTGAGCTTTTCTTCTTTATTGAGATAATCTCCAATATCACGAAAATATATCTTACCATGCTGTTGCGCATTTGGATTTTTAACCAAAATAGAAATCGCTATAGGGGCACGAGAACCTTCACCAAAAATTCCACCACTTTCTTTCTTCCGTTGTTCTCCAGAAGTCCGCGCATTTCCTCGTAAATGGAAAATATAAAGGCTGCTAAATTCTTCAACGAGGCATTTTCGTAAACCCTCCATAGAACTTCCATCAATAAAACCCGCGTTTGTAACAAAACCAATAACACCGCGGTCTTTTATACGGTCACTAGCCCAGCGAATGGCGCGGATATAGCTGTCATACAGACCTCGTATAAGACTTGCTTTCGATTGAGCAGCATAAGTTTCACGGATACGATTATCTAAAATCGGATAAGGAGTATTCTTCGCATTATCGTTTTCACTCTTTTGTCCTATAGAATAAGGCGGGTTGCCAAAGATAACTTCAATATTTAGATTTTTCTGGAGTTCTAAATATTCACTGTTTTCTTTGAATAATTCCTGTAGCAGATTCTTCTCTTCAAGCATCCGAAACGTATCGGTTAAGCCAATATGCTTGAAAGGAATATACTCACCTTTCATAATACTATGATAAGTCGATTCAATGTTAATCGCTGCTATGTAATAGGCAAGCAAAACAATCTCATTGGCATGGAT
>NZ_JBEPLT010000051.1:0-1757 GCF_040545385.1 Bartonella japonica | reverse complement strand
CATTTGAAAGCGTTGTAAGAAACCATCATTGCCTTTGCCATATAAAACATTGCGTATAAAGGGCAGAATGCGAGAGGGTTGAATGCCCCCTATAAGAGAGACGGTTGCATTGGGAATAAAAATGGTTCCCCGCCCAATCCGGTCATAAGTAAATTGACCATCTCCATTAAAAGCTTCCAAATAAAAGGCACGGTCTGATTGATATTCCTTCCGTTCCATATCTGTTAAAAAACCAGCCAATTCATCACGAACCATTAAGAGACCACGGGGGTTTTCTTTTAAAAGTCCCCCAAGCTTTTCGACAGTCACATCATTAACAATAAAACGAGAGAGACAATCATCATGTGTATTGTTTTTAGAGAGGGTTTCAGACAAAAGAGCGCGGGCTGTTTCACACTCTCCTTTTCTTATTGCTTTATGGGCTTGTTTTTCCTTTTCTCTTTTGTCTAAAGTTTCAAGTTTCTCTTCAATTTCTTGTCTCTCTTTTTGCTTTAACCAGTCTTTATACCATTCCTTTTGAAGGGTATAAACAGGTTCTAAAGCGGCTTGCATGGCAGGTGATTTCAATGCAGAAGGTTTGCCAACAATGGCACCCCAGAGATTAGGGACAATCTTCCAATCATCATGTTGTTTTGGAGCAATACGTACGCCATTGCCAATAACGGCAGCCAAGCCACACAAAGCAGAGACGGCGACAAAATCGATAGGGGATTGTTGACGGTCAGCAACGTCATAAATATAGCGACCTAAGACATATGGGACTTGTATAGGATCAAAAGGCTCGACGGGTAAGAGAGCCGTATCAATTGGTTTTAATTCCCCCCAACCATTTTGTTGCAATGCCTGTTCATAAGGAATAGCTTTTAAACAAGCATTTTCGTTTAAAGAGCCATTATCGTTATCATTGACGAGTGTATTTTGATTGTTGGTATCTACAATATTGTTTTTATTCTCTCTCATTTATTTATACCTTTCAATATTAGAAAGTCGTTGAAATCTAGACCGTATGGGGCTTGCATGATAAAGACCTCAAAGCCTTGGTTATAAGCACGCTTTGCTAGGGTGAAACCTGCTTTACGACCAGCATCATCGCCATCCATTGCAATGGTGAGACGGGCTTTTGTTTTGGGAAAATTCAAATGCATCATGCCATGGGTTGAAAGGGACGCCCATAAATCAACGGGCTCTGATAACAACCCAGATAGCAGAGCCAGACCGGTTTCAATGCCCTCACAAATGACCAGATGTTTGGGATTGGCTTGACTTAAATGCGCCGCACCGCCCGTTACAGATCCCAACATAGCTTTTGCTGGTGACAAATTCGTTTTGCAGCCATTGTCTTTTAAAAAGGTTCTATGGATCGCAAAGGAACCAGCTCCCTTAACAAGAGCAACCAACGCGGGTAGTGTAACCCCAGAGGGGTGTGGACATTTGCTATGAAAGCGTAAATCAGCAGGCAAATCACATGTGATACCCCGCATACGTAAATAGGTTTCTGCTAAAGTATTTTTGATTGGTTGGCATTGTTGCCAAATTTCTTTTGCTCTCTCTGTTTTCTGTTTTGCTCGTTTGAGATCAGCAGAAATCTGTTTTGATAAAGAAAGCGTCTGATTATAAGCTTTATGACCCAGCAAGCCAATTCTCATAAGCGCTTGTATGATTTCTCTAAAAGAGCAACCAGCATAACAATAGAGCAATAAACGCCCATCATTTCCATTTTTAATGGATAAGCTAGGCAGCCTATCATCATGGGCAGG
>NZ_JBEPLT010000050.1:0-1899 GCF_040545385.1 Bartonella japonica | reverse complement strand
TGGCGATCTAGGCGGCTTTATTGAAAAGGAAAGCAACTTATCTCACAAAGGAAATTGCTGGGTGTATGACAAAGCGCGTGTTTTTGAAAATGCAAAGGTTTATGACAATGCTAAAGTCAAAGGCTTTTTTGTTGACGTTTATGGCGATGCACGTATTTATGGCAATGCTATTTTTCAAGGCATGGCAATAAATGATTATTGTGAGGTTTATGGCAATGCCCATGTTAAAAATGCCGTTATCATCGAAGGGAATGTTAAAATTTATGATAACGCCCGTGTAAGTGGACATGCTCATATTTCTGATATGTCTGTTATTTGTGATAATGCTCATGTCGGTGGCAATGCTAAAATAAGTGATGGTGCTTATATTTGTGATGATTCCTATGTCGTTGATGATGCCGTGGTTTGTGGTTCTTATGTATCTGGCTCTTCTTGTGTTCATAGCGCCGCCTCTTTAACAGAAGAGGATCAAATTCATGATGAGGCAATTCCAAGATTTGGTAGTGACGATGATTATTATCGTCATGAGTATTATGATGAGGCTGTGTAATTAACACTAGGCGCGGCGGGGGCGCCCCTCTTTAAAACATCTCATTCAAAAATTTAATCTTTTATATAAGGAATTGTGCTATGCAAAAAAAGTTTGCACTCACAAATGAGACACGTGTATTTAATAATCAAACTCTTTATCGCATTAAAGCTTTAAAAGACTTTTCTGATGTCAAGGCGGGTGATTTAGGCGGCTTTATTGAAAAGGAAGATAACCTCTCTCATGATGGCAATTGCTGGGTGTATGATGATGCTATGGTTATCCAAGCTAGCGTTTCCGAAAATGCAAAAATACGCAATAATGCCTGTGTGATGAATTATGCTAGGGTTTACGGTAATGCCGTGATTAGTGATAAGGCATGGGTTTTGAGTGATAAAGCACATGTTTATGACAATGCAATCATTAATGGCAATGCAAAAATTGGGGGCTACGTTTTTGGCAATGCCGTTGTGAGTGATAACGCCGTTATTACTGAGGGAGCTCTTATTTACGATAATGCCCGTGTTTATGAAAATGCTCTTGTGAGTGGGCTAGTCTTTAATGATGCCCATGTCTATGGGAAATCACGCCTTGCTGCGTGGTCAAAAGCTTATGGCAATGCTCATGTTTTTGATAAAGCTATAGTTTATGATGGGAGCAATATTTATGACAATGCCAAGGTTTCTGGCTCGGCGCGCGTTGGTCCCTGTGCAAAAATTCACGATAATGCTCATGTGAGTGGCAAGGCACAAATTTGCCAATTTACAACGATTTATGGCAATGCGGTGCTTAAAGAAAATAAGAAATTTTCTGAAGATGTCTGTGGTGTTGATCAGGCGTAAATAAAGCAGCGTAAATGACACTTGGGCGCGGGGGGCGCCTTCTTTCCAATCAAATTTTCCAATCGTTTAACACATATCTATTATGTGAGGGTATCTCTATGTCTCAAAAATACATTATAACAAATGAAAGCAAAAAAATTAAACATGCTCTTACTCGCAATATTATAAACCTTTATCGCATTCGGGCTTTAATAGATTTTGATGATGTCAAGGCGGGTGATTTTGGTGGGTTTATCGAAAAGGAAGTCAATCTATCCCATGAGGGTAATTGCTGGGTTTATGATAATGCCTGTGTCTACGGTCATGCCCGCGTTTATGACAATGCAAAAATACGTCATTATTCTCAGGTTGCGGTCAAGTTTATAATAATGCTGAGGTCTATGGCAGGGCTTTTATCTCTCAATATGCAAAGATTTATGACCATGCTTTTGTTTATGGCAATGCGTATGTTTATGGCTATGTTTATGGCAATGCTCATGTGAGTGGGGGTAGCCGCGTTCTTGCGGATGCCCATGTTTATGACCATGC
>NZ_JBEPLT010000049.1:0-2055 GCF_040545385.1 Bartonella japonica | reverse complement strand
ACGCACCGCTGCCTTGCCTGTAAAAATAGGAATGAGCTTTGGAACAATCTTAATCTGTCTTGTCGTCATTCATTGTTAAAGGAGCGATTTCCACACGCCCAATCATCTTTATCGCTCCTCCATCCTCCCCTGTTACCTGCAAAGGCAACACCTTACCAAGCAACGCTAAATAAGCCGCTGGGCAACTAACAGCTTGCTTTTCTAAATAAGAAACCAAGCCATCATTCCCTATTTTATTGCCTGCATTCTCAGCAGCTTTAATCACCGCTTCTTTCAAAATACGCGTCATTTTATTTGGAACGCCTTTGACACGTCCCACTCCTGCTTTAGGAGGTATACGCTTACGGGGTGACTGTGGAGTTTGAATAGCATTTTGTGACGTCATAAAATACGCCCTCTAGATAATAAAAAACCCCGCAAATGCAGGGCTTACAAAATAAATACAACCAATTTTAGATACAATACGACTAGTGCAGCGACACCATTAAACATTAAACAAAACACTCTGTCAACAAAAAAAATCATGATATTGTGTTTTTTTATTTTCTTCACCTAAATCTAGTGTTTTTAACAACAGATAAGACACCATTGTATCATCTTAACGACTCAATTACACAACTGATCATTAATAAAAAGGGGGGCATTAATGTTATCTTTCAAAAAAGAAATTTTATGCAGCTTAAAAGAAATACTTACAGCAATTTTATATTTACCACTCTTGACTATAATTGGCAGTGTGGTGATAGGTTTTAATCCCTTCGAATTAGACGACAAACAACTAGATGACTTAATTTTACCAACAGCTGTAGCATTTATATCGTATGTTATTATACTAGTCACGCGGGCAGAAAAAAGAAATGAAGAAGACGAAAAAAACAAATACTTAGAAGACTTAGAAGACGAAGAAGACTTCGAAGATGGAGAATACTTAGAAGACGAAGAAGACTTCGAAGATGAAAAAGACAAAGAAGACAAAAATATTGACAGCACATCTAATATATTTTCGCTCTTGCTCCTCCAAGTTCTAACAGGGATATGGGCGGCTGTGATATCAGTTATTGTATTTTATCCTATCACATTAATAGCCATTATAGGAATATTAATTTTTTTTGCTATATTAGAACATATAGAAATCGTAGCGGCTATAGCAGCGAGTATAGCAGGGGTATTAATTTCTCTTGTAGCGTTTATAGCATTGATCAAATTTATTTGGAAAATTGTCTAATGAAAGTGCTTCTGAAGCACATTCAGAGCAATCCGTAATGAACTCACAAGATGCGGTAATGTTCGATCTTCTGTAACGAGATACTGTAACGCTGCAGAAAGGTTATACTGTCCATAGAGACACTGTGCTTCTTTTAATGCCTCTTGCATATTTGAAAATTGCTCTGTTGCTATCTGTACCCATTTCTCTCTTGCACCATCATTAGAAGTTATAGGTATTTCATCATAAACAGCACCAAGCAATCCTTTTGCACATAGATAATCGTTTTTCACTTCAATATATTGTTGCGCAGCGCCATATTGCTCTTGTGTAAGCTCACCTTTCAAACAAAGCCGCCCTATGTAGGTACCGGCGAGCGGATTTTTCGCCTCTTGTAGTGTTAAACCAAAGCGCTTTGCACGCATTTCAATCGCTAATTGATCCACAGGTTCACGCAGTGTTTTTGCTCTTGAGATACGTCCATTTGGTTCTCTGACACGTCCTTTAATCCGTGGACGCCCTCTCTTCTTTTTATTTTTTTTCACAAATAACCTCAGACACCTGTTTAACGTTTTCCCAAATTTCCTCTGAGTTTGACCGTGTTTCTCCACCCAAAATCACTACAAATAACAGCAACACCACTGATATCCCAAGGACTGGTATTTTTTTCCAATCATCATCATTATTTATCATCCATACGGAGACAAATATCAGTACTCCAACTAGAAAGCCTGCCAATAGATCACAGCCTCTCTTAATGAGAGCATTATGTTGTAATGATTTTATTTCGTGCTCTGTAATAGTATAGTTATAAACTGGCTTGGATTTACAGATTGCACTAAAGGTATGGA
>NZ_JBEPLT010000048.1:0-2178 GCF_040545385.1 Bartonella japonica | reverse complement strand
TCAAACGATTGAATTTTTAACAATGTGATTTGTGCTGAGATAAAAACGTATCATAAAATTTATAAACTGTTATGAGTGATAACTGCTTTTCATTTTATTTGAATGCACCCATGCGTTATAATATTAGCATCATGATTTGCTTTTTATGGTCTATTCATACATGGCAATCTTATATAAAAAATGGTCAAATGAATCACGTATAAAAGTGTGGATTCTTAAGTGGATTCATATAAAATAATTACATACAAACTATTGACTTTATTGTGTTTTTTGATACTATATCTTACATGACTTGGCTAAAATATTTATTGGACCATTTTTGTGGATCTTTAGCTGGGCGAACAATACCGTAAAACTGGTTTTTAAGCTTATCCAACGTGCCTGTAATGCATTCCCATCCAAGCTGCCCATCAGGCGCTAAGGGTCTATCGGGCTTTACCAAAAGACGCCGACCAAGAAAAGCACGCTTAACAATTTTCTTATGAAAGCGTGCACCTTTAAACTCAGGTAGAACAATCTGAATCTGTTCAAACTCTTGTTGGTTATAATCGCGCATCTGACCCGTTTGAGGGTCCATTGCCTTGTAATAAGTCTCATACTCAAACCAACGACATTCAACAAGTGTAACATACTGTCTTTCTGAAAACGGCGTTATTCCAGTATGATTATCGCCATAAGCATCAAGCGATACATGATGATCTTCCGTACTGATCGTGCTATCGACAGCCCAATCGGCATTAAGATCTTCCAAAGCCACTTCAGGAAAAAGATTTTTAGCATCCTCAACAGATTTGCGATCCACATACCACAAGCGCTGTGCATCAACCAAATTTGGTCTCACAGCATTCGCATCCCATACCATTTTCAGTGGATCTAAACGTCTAATTGTGGGTACACCTTCCGGATTTGTTTCATAGTCCAAACGTGTGTCTGTCCATCCCATGCCACAAATAACCATATCTTGAAAAGCATCGGAATCTGCATACTCAGCCTCCGCCTCATCACGAAACCATTCGGCAGCTCCCGTCAGTAATTCATTGGGTATTGCAGCACCAATTTGACGCGGTTGAAACTGTACTTCTCGCTTATTATTACGCTCCGCCCCAACAATAGCATTCACCAAAGGCGCTATACGGTTAAAGGTCATCACAGGGCGTCGTTGCGTTTTTAAAACCGTAAGATCTTCCTCTGCCCATTGACGACCATTGTAAAAATCAAAATCTTCACGCGCTTGTTCACGCCATTCATTAACATGATCAATATCTTCAGCGTACCAAGATCTTAATCGTCTATAGAGCTCATAATCATCAAGATGTGCTCTCTTTTTATCGTTCTTTAGAATGCCATCCATGAGGCTGTTTCTCTTTCTGTGACACGATAACGCTCTTGCTGTGTCTTAATCTTTGGGGCTTCGTAACTCACACACATTAATCCAAAAGCATCCGCTCCATGACTGGACCAATCATGCTCTGCACCCAAACCAATACCCCGCTTCTCATCCCATTTCTCGTGATACCAACTTAAAGCCTTGCGCCCTGCTACGGTCATCTCTTCGTTAAACCATACTGAAGGTAATATACGCCGCACTGCCTCTATCCGCATCTTAACAGCACCAGCCCCTTGATTAGGAATAACCTGCGTTTCAAAGCCGGCGTCATTCAAAGCGCTCTCAAAGCTCACATTGTGTACACGGTCTCTCGTTGCACCATCATGAGGTAAAACCATCAATGCCTTCTCATAGCCATTGCACCGCAACCAACCTATGTGCTCTGATAACGGCTGTCCTTGTGCTTCGTAATAATCAAGCACTCTGATTTCCTTGCCAATAAACTGAGCTATCCATATCGCTGTCGCATCTGCCTTGGCGCCCGTACCACCAATGTCCCAAAAGGCACGAATTTGCATCAAAGGGTCACGAGCAACACGCCCTATCCGCCCCTCCTGCTCAGCTGCTAACATTTCCTTTTGGAAGTAAGCTCCCTGAACTGCTGTAAGATAACCACCTTCCCAAATATGCTTATAGGTCTCTGGACGATTTCTAAAATCATCCAACCGCGCTTCATTCAAGATCTTTGGAAACTTCGGATTGTCTGACCAATTGATCTCTACACGCTTAATGGCTTTATTGTCTGAAAAGCGAAACCGCCTTTCAACTGGTGCATTGTCTCGCAACGGGTT
>NZ_JBEPLT010000047.1:0-2451 GCF_040545385.1 Bartonella japonica | reverse complement strand
TCCATGGACGCCAGAACAGCATTGAACTCATTGGCTTTCTTTTTAGCATCATCGGTAAAGATCTTAGGGGTTGCTGTCATATAGAGGCGTTTTTTACCCCGAATGATGCTGTTATCGTGAACCTTGATAAATTCAGATTCATTGTCTTCTGTCCCTAATGAAACTCCAGTGGTTCTATGAGCTTCATCACAGATGATCAGATCAAATTCGGGTAAATCGTACTTTTTTTGTGCATCTGAAATCACTTGGATGGAATGATAAGTAGAAAACACCACGGTCATCAGATCATGTGAAACCTTACCCGCTTTGCTAGCTAGTTCTTTTGCATCCGTGGTTGCAGGCAAGGCAAGATCAGAGCTATCAAATTCAATAGCATCATTTTTATTCTTACGACGCTTGCCCACTTGTGTATCAGAACACACGGCAAAGGAACGCAAAGGCACTTGTGTATCTTCTGTCCATTCACGGATTGTTTGAGAGATAAGAGCAAGGGAAGGCACCAAAAACAAAACACGCTTGCCTTTCCCAGCAAGAGTTTCTGCTATCTTCAAACTGGTGAAAGTCTTGCCCGTCCCACACGCCATAATCAGCTTGCCACGGTCTGCTTCTTGTAACCCTTCACAAACCGCTTTGAGTGCTTCTTTCTGATGATCTAAAAGCTTTTTTTTAGGTTTCTCTTTAAGGATCGCTTCCCCTTGTTCTTTATAAGCCCCCCAATCAATTTGGCTGTTTTCCAAATCAAACAGATTAATCCGTTGAATACGAACCTCTTGCCCCTCACAAGTCAGTTCAACATTGTCACTCCAATCTGTTTCGGTGCTATCAACCAGTATACGACGGGTGAAGATCTTTTTGCCCGAGGCAGCGATAAAACTATCAATATCTTCTTTTTTAATTATGTGAGAAGCGTCATAGCATTTACATTGAATGGCAGCATAGCCACCTTCATCACGGATTGTAGCGACCAGATCAATACCGATATCAGTTCCATCTTCATCATGCTCTTTAGCCCATTCCAAATAAGTTTGAACCTTTTCATATTCTTGCTTTTGAAGAGGGTCTTCACTCAAATAAGTCATGACAAGGTTTTCAAACATGGTTCCTAATTCACGGGGTGATTTAGCTCTTTGACGATAATACTCTAAGAGAGAGCGTAAAGTGACATGTTCATTATCAGAATAAAGAGGGTGAGACATAAAGGATAAACTCCATGACAATATATTCTGTTGAATTAATTCTCTTCAAAAGAATCGAAATGAAGCTTATTAAATCCATTTTGAATGAATGATGAAAAAAAATGCAGAAAAAATGCAAAAAAAGCGGATAATTTTTTTAAAGAGTTTTTAAAAGGCTATTTATCCACAGCCCATGACATGGAATAAGATTAGCAAACTAGTGAAATTTGCTATTCGTTTTGTGGATAATAACAACAAATTCGATATGTGCTTTAAAATGTCAGAATGAGTATTTTGATAGATTTTATGACAAATTTTCCTTATAGGTTTTGAAGGTGTAAAAATCGTCAAAACACCTACAAAACCCCCTCAAAACCCCCTCAAAACCTATATTATTAGTTGAATTTAGAGGTTGTATTATCAATAGAGGTTGTTTTTTAAAGATCTATAAAATCTTAACACATTGAAATATAATGTTTTTATCTTTTATCGTTTTTTACATAATAGCAGCAACCGTCAAAACCCAAAAAAACTTCAAAACTCATAACCATAATGATCTTGATAACATTTCTTATGATTATAAACCTATCTTTTGAAAGGCTTTAAAGGATCACATGCTTTTCATATCATAGCCATGTTTTAATCACTCACTCAAATGGTCTATTTTGTTGTCAGTTCAATTTACTGACAGATAACTGACAAATATATATTATTAATTGTATTTAAGGTTGTATTTTCGATATGGGTTGTGTCTTAAAATATTAACCTATTGATATATAATGTTTTTTATTTTTACTCATTTAAAAAAAATAATATAGGCTCTAAAAGGAACTGACAAAACTGACAACATTGAACAAAACTCTTTTGATTGGGTCACTCAGATCATTGTTTTTGGAGAAAAGTTACTTGATGAGAATACCATTAAAAAGAGTTTTGCCATTTGAGTAGAATGCTGTCAAAAGAGGTTTCTTTATTGTTTTATGTCGTTGTTTTTGACCAAGGAATGCCATTCATAGCGTTTATCAGGATACCGACCTAGTTCATTCCCCTCTATAGGAAATTCACGAATATAATTGTAACAACATAAGAGCTCTAAAACTTTCTTCACAGCTTCCTTATCTTTTAACGAACTCCAACATCGTCTATAAATATCTCTTGCCGTGAAGACATCGGGCGCTGAGGTGGTCAATTTTCGAATGGCAACTTCTGAGAGCTATACAGACAAGGCTACTAATCAAAAAAAAGATAAAACAGAATGGCACTCAGTGGTGGTCTT
>NZ_JBEPLT010000046.1:0-2488 GCF_040545385.1 Bartonella japonica | reverse complement strand
CATTACTTGATGCTTGTAAAAATAATCCACCCTCATCTTGGTTGATAAGGGTGGATTGTTTTTTTACTCACATATTTTGTTGATTATTATCGCAATCTTAGAGTAATTCCAGCACCTACTCCCCAATGACCACCTGAATGCGTTGCAGATATATTAGAGAGAATATTTCCATTTTCAGAGGTATAACCAGCACCAACAGCAAATGCAGATTGACTACGCCATAAACCACTACCAAATGAAAGACTTAAAGATCCCGGTGTATCATAATAACGCAAGTTAGCCACCGCCAAACCAATAGCTCCTGCCTGTCTTGCCTCTGTACGGACTTCCTCAACTGCATAATTTAATATCTCAAACTTCATATCTGTATAAGACTTCGCATTATCAAGAACAATATCCATCTTCTCTTTCGTGTAGGCATGTAGCTGACCCCCATTAATCACTTGCTTAGAACCCTCTTCAATCTTTCCATCCGCTACATTCTCTATCAATACAGGATCGCTTTCACTGCCACCTTTCAAAGCGATTGTATTCGTCTTGTCCCCATTAGCATCCTTGTCATAACTAACAGCTCCATCTGAAGAAGATAATTCTAAATCCTTTATCTTATTCTCAACATCGGTAACCCTCTCATTAAGCTGTCCTCCATTCACAACATCCTTTGAGCCTGATTCAATCTCACCATCCGCTACATGCGTAATCTTACTCTCTTCAGCATCATGACGAGCATCATTCGCTCCTTCTGAAGAATTCCAATTTAAACCACCATTAGATGTACCTGAACTGACTTTTTCTTCAACCTCATTAATACGATCATTCATACTTATCATATTGTCATTAATGCCTTTAAATGCATCCGCAACACTATCATAGCTTTGTTTCTTACCTACTGTTCCATCAGCCTTAAATTGAGTAATTTGGAATTCTGGCGCTGTCCAGAGACCATTATTATAGCCAGCTCCACCTCCAAAATAAACTGCAACCTGATTACCAACTGAATGAAGCTGTGCACCATTGATCGCATCCATGGAACTTGCAGAAATAGTACCCTGTGCAAGAGACGTAATCTTACTGCCTGCATTGTCTTTACCATGCTTCACTGAAAACGCCTTAACACCCTCATCCCACAGTAAAGCATCAATAGAGCCCTCTTCTGAAAAGTTTGTAGACATTTTATCAGTTACAGCTTTTAGCTGTGCAACATTCACCGCATCGGTATCCTCGGTTCCCGCTGCTAGCCCAGTAATTTGTCGCGTCTTGCCCTTAGAAACATCCCCAATACTTACAGAACCTTCAGTGCTTTTCCATACATACTGTGGAGCATCTTGAATATTTTTTCCGAAAGGAACATAACCAGCAACACCCTTCTCAACAGTAGCAACAGAGTAACTACCGAGAGCAACACTATCGGAAACAACAGCCATCGCGTTAGAACCTAAAGCAGTCGCAGCATAAGCAGAAGCCGTTGCGATAGAACCTACAGCAATCGCATTACGATCAGAAGCCTTGGTGGCCATACCTAAAGCAATCGCACTACGACCAGAAGCAGTCGCTTGAAAACCTAGAGCAGTCGCAGAATTACCAGAAGCCATCGTGTTAACACCTAGAGCAAGCGCCAAATCATCAAAAGCCTTCGCATTAGAACCTAGAGCAGTCGCATAACTACTAGAAGCTTCCGCACTAGAACCTAAAGCAGTCGCAGAATTACCAGAAGCAGTCGCTCTAAAACCTAGAGCAGTTCCGATTTCACCAGAAGCAGTCGCTTGAAAACCTAGAGCAGTCGCAGAATTACCAGAAGCCACCGCACTAGAACCTAAAGCAATCGCAGAATTACCAGAAGCCTTTGTGCCAGTACCTAAAGCAGCCGCATTACGACCAGAAGCCGTCGCGCTACTACCTAGAGCAAGCGCATTAGCATCAGAAGCCGTCGCGCCAACACCTAGAGCAAACGTCAAAGTATTAGAAGCCGTCGCGCCAGCACCTAGAGCAACCGCATAATCACCAGAAGCTTGCGCAAGACCACCCAAAACAGTCGAATAATTACCAGTAGCTATCGCGCTAGAACCTAGAGCAATTGTGTAATCACCAGAAGCCGTCGCGCTAACACCTAAAGTAGCCGCATTAGTACCAAAAGCTTTAGCCATCGAACCTAGAGCAATCGCAGAATGACCAGAAGCTTTAACTTGAAGACCTACAGCAATCGCATTAGAATTAGAAGCTTGCGCATCATAACCTATAGCAGTCGCAGAATGACCAGAAGCCTCCGCTCCAATACCTAGAGCAGTCGTAAAATCACCAATAGCTTTAGCCATCAAACCTAAAGCAATCGCAGAATGACCAGAAGCTTTCGCATTATGACCTAAAGCAACCGCATTACTAGCAGAAGCGTTAGCTATCAAACCTAAAGCAATCGAAGCATAACCAGAAGCCGCCGCGCCATTACCTAAAGCAGCCGCATTAGAATTAAGAGCTCGCGCATTATAACCTA
>NZ_JBEPLT010000045.1:0-2619 GCF_040545385.1 Bartonella japonica | reverse complement strand
AGGAGGCATAAGCGGAATAGGTAGTACAGGAGTAGACCCAGCAGGAAGGGATTCAGCTAAATCAGATGAAACAGACGGAGAATGATCCTCAGTAGAAGCTCCATCAGAAGCAGAAGATCTTGATCTCGATAAAGATACAGACCTAATAGATGAAGAAGATGGAGAACTAATCTTAGGAGAATCTGGATTAATATAAACACCTTCGAGGCGGAAATCCCAAAACTCTTCCTCCCCTTCAACTAACCTATTATCAGCATCTGCTTTTCCCAAAGAAGAGCTAGGACCATAGGCAAAAAGACGATATTGATAAGGAAAACCACCCACCGTAATATAATCATGTGCGAGTTTAAAGGAATCTTCTTGTGCGGTCCCAGAAACTTGAATAAGTGAAATGCTCGAGACTCCTCCATAACTTAGTTTTTTTACTGAATCTGAAGTTTCTAAAAATTTTTCCATATTTTGTATATGAACAAAAGTGGTTCCAAAAACATTACCATAAATCAGGATGCGATCATTTTTATTAGGATAAAACAAGCCATCATCATTCAAAATCGCATTAAGCTTAATATGAGCATTACCTTTCGCACTATAACTATACACTTTACCCATAGGGGCTGCATCTGTCTTTTTTCCGATGAGCAATGTTTGATAACTATCATACGGATCTTGATCTTTATTTAAATCTTGATCGAAAATAAGCGTGCTATCAGATAGATGCACAGATGAAACAGAAGAAATCGTAGTACCACTTTGTTCCTTCAAATATTTAAAATCTTTGTATTCTCTTGGTTTTAAAAACCATGTCGAGCCACGTGCTAAGTGCAAATGAGCAGTTGATTCATCTTCAATGTGAACTGCCCCTGTAAGTGAAGAAGCACTAGCTTTAACAGATAGAAAGGAGTTATTTTCACCTTTTAATAACAAATCACCAGAAATCTCTGTCCCATCTGATAATTCAAGAATAGCTTCAGCCTTATAACCATCGGACCCTTTGGCATAAATAGCTATACCATCTGGGACTTTAAAAACTGTCTTTGATAAATGAACGGATGCTGTTCCTGTAACAGTTCTTTTTGTTTCTGAAGATGTTTTATTGTCTATATCCAAAATCTTGGCAGTTTTTTCTGGACTTAACGCATAAAAAGACAGACCACGCACGCCCTTCCCCAATATAGAAATATTAGATCTTTCAATCCTAATATCTGTCTTTTTAAAATTATCAAGTGAACCATAATTTTGAAGTAATTTTCCATTATCATCTGCAGAACCTGAGAAATTTTTAATCAAAAAGCCATGCATATCGTTAGACTGAATAGAACTATCTCTTAAATGAATATCACCAGATTGGAATACCTCAAAAACCTCTATCATATCTGTATTATCAGAGAAAAGTTTCTCCTTTCCTTTTCCCTTAATCTCCATGGTATCAAGAAGATACCTCCCTCCAAGTTTTGTCAAAAGTGGGCCGACTTCATTAAGAGTAACGGTACTCTCTGACATTCTAACCATTGCACCTGAATCACTAACAATGCTCCTCTCTTTTTTCAAATTATCTGGTACAATCTCAACATTCACAGAAACTAACTCAACATCTGCTTCTTCGCCCGATGCATAAATAGCGTGAGAAATCCCCTTTATTGACCCTCCTTTCATGCTAATAACCCCATTCTGAGAACGAAGCGCGGGTATATCCTTAAAATTTGAATCCTCTAAAATAAGCTTTCCACCATCTTTGACATATCCACCATATGAAGATACCATATATGGATGATTACCCCAAATCGTTATATGAGACGCATCAACAACAGTGCCATTTTTTTCTACATATAGAGCTGCTATGGGACTATGAACATTAAATCTTCTCCAAAAGTTTTTTAAATAATAAAGTTTATTTTCAATTGTGTGTCTTTTACCATCCATACATTCATAAAATGGACTCTGCATATCACATGAATTCTCTACAGCATTGACATAGTAAATTTGCAAGAAATAAAGAATAGCTGTTGTAAAAATACATGAAAATATATAGCTATGAAATATATTTACCATAACTCTTCTATTCTCCTATCAAATTATAAAGAACAAATTTAATAAAGATAATAAGATTGTTTAAGTATAGCAAATATAAAAATTTAAATCAAATTTAACTTTTATAATAATAATGAGTATTTATGTAATAAATTACTATACATTTTATATATACATAATAATTATAGAGTAAGTCACCAGAAAAGATTGTTATATTGAATACTATTTTGTCAACTTATGACGTTAAAAGATACTTTTATAAAAAATATTTTTCGAAATATTTAAAATAAAGCTCTGCTTACAATAAAAAACTAAAGTTATCTAACTGAAAATCTTTTTTAAAAAACATAAGTTAAAAGGCATAAGCTGTTTTTTTCCTAAAATATGCAAAAAATAAAGCTTATTGTAGAAGAAAATAATATGCTCCTCTTACAAGATTACAAAAGTTTTGGTTAAACAGCCGCCAGCACGTGCCATCCATAGAACATCCTCATAAAATCACCACAGAACTTTATGAGAAACACAAAAACTGAGAGCAAAACAGACAAAAAACAACAGAAAAGAGTGCTAAAAAACAATCCTCATTCACTT
>NZ_JBEPLT010000044.1:0-3012 GCF_040545385.1 Bartonella japonica | reverse complement strand
TCCATGGACGCCAGAACAGCATTGAACTCATTGGCTTTCTTTTTGGCATCATCGGTAAAGATTTTTGGGGTTGCCGTCATATAGAGGCGTTTTTTGCCCCGAATGATGCTGTTATCATGAACCTTGATAAATTCAGATTCATTGTCTTCTGTCCCTAATGAAACTCCAGTGGTTCTATGAGCTTCATCACAGATGATCAGATCAAATTCAGGTAAATCATACTTTTTTTGTGCATCCGAAATCACTTGGATAGAATGATAAGTAGAAAACACCACGGTCATCAGATCATGGGAAACTTTACCCGCTTTACTAGCCAGTTCTTTTGCATCCGTGGTTGCAGGCAAGGCAAGATCAGAACTATCAAATTCAATAGCATCATTTTTATTTTTACGACGCTTGCCCACTTGTGTATCAGAACACACTGCAAAGGAGCGCAAGGGGATTTTTGTATCTTCTGTCCATTCACGGATTGTTTGAGAGATAAGAGCAAGAGAGGGTACCAAAAACAATACACGCTTGCCTTTCCCAGCAAGAGTTTCTGCTATCTTCAAACTGGTGAAAGTCTTGCCCGTCCCACACGCCATAATCAGCTTGCCACGGTCTGCTTCTTGTAACCCTTCACAAACCGCTTTGAGTGCTTCTTTCTGATGATCTAAAAGCTTTTTTTGGGGGTTCTCTTTAAGGATTGCTTCCCCTTTTTCTTTATATGCCCCCCAATCAATTTGGCTGCTTTCCAAATCAAACAGATTAATCCGTTGGGGGCGGATTTCTTGTCCCTCACAAGTCAGTTCAACATTGTCACTCCAATCTGTTTCGGTGCTATCAACCAGTATACGACGGGTGAAGATCTTTTTACCCGAGGCAGCAATAAAACTATCAATATCTTCTTTTTTAATTATGTGAGAAGCATCATAGCATTTGCATTGAATAGCCGCATAGCCTCCTTCATCACGGATTGTAGCGATCAAATCAATCCCAATATCCGTTCCATCTTCTCCACGCTCTTGTGCCCATTCACAATAAGTTTGAACCTTTTCATATTCTTGCTTTTGAAGAGGGTCATGCGTCAAATAAGCCTTTACAAGGTTTTCAAACCATGTTCCTAATTCACGGGGTGATTTAGCTCGTTGACGATAATATTCTAAGAGAGAGCGTAAAGAGACGTGTTCATTATCGGACTTAACAGATTGAAGCATAAAGAAAGCACTCCATAACGATATATTCTGTTGAATTAATTCTCTTCAAAAGAATCAAAATGAAGTTAATTAAATACATTTAGGATAAATAGCGAGTATCAGATGAGGTGAAATTCTTGCAAAATCAGAAATTTTTTTCAAAAGGGATTTTAAAAGGCTATTTATCCACAGCCCATGATATTGGTTAGATCAGCAAACTAGTGAAATTTGCTATTCGTTTTGCGAATTCATCATTTTATGAAGGTATCAAGAGAGGCTTTTAAAGTATAAAATATGTACTCATATGAAAGTCCCAAAATACCCAAAAACACCCCAAAATACCTACCTTGGGTTGTATTTATAGATTGTGTTGTCGATATGAGTTGTTTTTTTAAAAATTCATAAAACTTAACACATTGAAATATAATGTTTTTTATTTCTAACTTATTTTTTTTAAAAATAGGACCCCAAAAGAAGTCCCAAAATACCCAAAATACCCAAAATATCTAAAATACAAAAAAGTGATAAAATTCTCAAAAGAGGTTTTTTTATTGTTCGGTCCACTGATTTTTCACCAAGGGGTGCCATTCATAGTGTATTGTAGGGCGCCCGACTTTTTGCTTTTTGTCTGCAAAGCTTTTACGAAGATAGTTGCAACGGCACAAAAGTTCTAAAGTTTGTTGAATAGTTTCATTGTCCTTTAAAAGCTTCCAATGGCGCTTAGAAACATCTCGTGCAGTAAAACCATCGGGTAAATACTCACAACGCTCTATAAGCAAATTTGCACCCTTTGTTGCGAAGTTATCCGCTGCTGCATAAAGACGTTTTATGTGACTTAACAGATATTTTTCCCATCGCAATGCCATGTGAAGAGATGGTAGAGTAACTTCAAAACGCCCACCCTCGACAAGTTCAAAAATTAATGCAAGGGTTGGTATGGTTTTATTCATTTTCAAAAGATGCGCTTGTAAACTTGTAGAGAAATGACCCTCATTGATTTTTTTCTGAAATTCTTCCCACCATACACGAAACTTCTCCTGAGCTTTGGGAGCAAAACGTATGATTATCGGATGCTTTGGTGATCCTAATGGTTTATCATAAAGTAAACGAAAGATCTTTTGGTAATTTTCCCATGCTTCTTGTTTAGGAGGTCTATCGACCCATAATCGCTCTTGTCGTGCATCGGGAAAGATCAGCATTTGAAAGCGTTGCAATAAACCATCATCGTTTATTCCACGGTGTATGGCTTGAATGAGTGGAATAATGCGTGAAGGTTGAATACCCCCAACGATTGAAAGGGTTGCATTGGGAATATGAATGGTTCCCCGCCCAATCCGGTCATAGTTGTGTGATTGATTGCCATTAAAAGCTTTCAGATAAAAGGCACGGTCTGTTTGATATTCTTTTCTTTCCAGATTGGCTAAAAAACCAGTCAGTTCATCACACACCATCAATAATCCACGCGGATTTTCTTTCAACAATTCGCCTAGCTTTTCTACGGTCACATCATTGACGATAAGACGTCGTTTTATAGGACTATCATCTTCCTCACTTTCGTTGTCTTCAAGAGCTTTTGAAAGAAGAGCAAGAGCTTGTTCCTTATCTTGATTTTTCAATGCTTTGTAAGCTTTTCTTTTGTTTTCTTTTGTTTCTAATTCATTGAAGATTTCTTTTGTTTTTTGCTGTTTTTTCTTCTTTATCCATTCTTGATACCATTCCTTTTCAAAGATATCGAGAGGTTCTAAAGCCGCTTGCATGGTAGGTGATTTCATGGTCGAAGGTTGTCCCACAATAGCCCCCCAGAGATTAGGAACGATTTTCCAATCATCCTGTTGTT
>NZ_JBEPLT010000043.1:0-3108 GCF_040545385.1 Bartonella japonica | reverse complement strand
TATGCAAGAAGCACTAAGAGAAGCGCAATGCCTCTATAGACAGTATAATCTTTATGCAGCGCTACAGTATCTAGTTATAGAAGATCAAATACTACTATATCTTGTGAATTCATTGCGCGTTGCTCTTAATGCTCTTCATAAGCACTTTCATTAGACAATAAACTTGATCAACGCTATTATTAGTATTAACCAAAATATTATTCCCAAATATTCTTTTATACGAATTAATATAACGATTAAAACTAATAACCCTATAACTATTGTTCCTATTGTTGTATCCCACATATAAAGTGTAGTTAGTGACAAAATTATAGCACCAATGAAAACACACCCTGCAATCGGGATTAGACAATTCATAAAAACTATAGATATGATATCAAATTCTTCTCCATCGTCACGCATCGCTGTCATTATCCACACTGACACGCCCAAACTTATCATAGATATCGCTAGCAATATACATGCCACTATTTCTACTAAAGTACTATCAGATCCTACAATGAATATTATAGATAAAGGAATCCATGGAACAAACATTGGTAAAAATAGTGCAGTGCAGTACGCAACTATTTCCTTTTCCTTCCCTTGTTTTTTTAAGGCACGTATTGTCTGGAATAGCACTATTAAGAGAAATGCTATCAAAAATCCCACAAACCATAGTCCATCCATGATCATTACCTTCTCTTTTTTGACGATTCACTGTCTAAAACACTGTTTAATCGATTCTCTTTGAAATTATCAATATGTGTTATTATTATGTTGACAAAGTGTAGCAAATCGTATTTAATGACCTTACTGTACTTAGGCGTATTGTATCTAAGTGAGGGGTAAGTACAGTTAAAAATCCCTGCAAATGCGGGGTTTTTTATTATCCGGAGGGCGTATTTTATGACAACAGAAAATACAGAACAGACTCCCAAACCAATTAAAAAGAACATACCTCCAAGAGCCGGTCTAGGGCGGGTTAAAGGCATTCCGAACAAAATGACCCGTATTTTAAAAGAAGCCGTTGTGAGAGCTGCTGAGAATGCGGGGAATAAGATTGGCAATGAGGGGTTGATATCTTACTTGGAAAAACAAGCAATGGAATGTCCAGCGGCTTATTTAGCGTTGCTTGGTAAGGTGCTGCCTTTGCAGGTAACTGGCGAGGATGGGGGAGCGATAAAGATCATAGGGCGTGTAGAAATTGCTCCCTTAACAATGAATGACGACAAGACAGATTAAGATTGTTCCAAAGCTTATTCCTATTTTTACAGGCAAGGCATCTGTGCGTGCGGCTTGGGGTGGGCGAGGATCAGGAAAGACAAGATCATTTGCTTTGATGGCAGCTTTAAAAGGCTATCAATTGGGCATGGGAGGAATATCAGGTAATATCGTTTGTGCCCGTCAGTTTCAAAATTCTCTAGCTGAGAGTTCTTTGCAGGAAATTAAGCGTGCTATTGAAGATCATGATTTTTTGAGTTCTTATTATAAGATTGGGGAGTCTTCAATTAAGTCGAATGATGGGCGTATAGCCTTTCAGTTTATAGGTCTTGACCGCAATATAGCCAGTATTAAATCGATGGGGCGTATTTTGCTTTGTTGGGTTGATGAGGCAGAGCCAGTCACAGAGACAGCATGGCAGACGCTGATACCGACTTTACGTGAAGAAGGAGAGGGGTGGCATGCAGAATTGTGGATTACGTGGAATCCATTGCGTGAAAACGCTCCTGTAGAGCAGCGATTTCGCTTTTCAAAAAATGAAGCAATTAAAGGCGTTGAGGTAAACTGGTCAGACAATCCAAAGTTTCCAAAGCTTTTGAATGAAGCGCGGCTTGATGATTTTCATAACCGCCCTGAGTTTTATAAGCATATTTGGGAAGGTGGTTATCTTACCGCAGTTCAGGGAGCTTATTTCCAAAAGGAAATGTTGGCAGCTGAGCAGGAAGGGCGAATAGGGCGTGTTGCTCGTGACCCTTTGATGCAAATTCGTGCCTTTTGGGACATTGGGGGCACGGGAGCCAAGGCAGATGCGACAGCGATATGGATAGCTCAGTTTATTGGTAAGGAAATCAGAGTGCTTGATTATTATGAAGCACAAGGACAGCCGTTATCAGAGCACATAGGCTGGTTGCGATGCAATGGCTATGAGAAGGCATTGATGGTTTTACCTCATGATGGTGCAACGAGAGACCGTGTACACAATGTGAGCTTTGAGAGCGCTTTGAATGACGCCGGCTTTGAAACGCAAGTAATCCCTAATCAAGGGGCTGGTGCTGTTAAGATGCGGATAGAGGCGGTGCGGCGTATATTACCTTCAGTATGGTTCAATGAAGATAAACCGTATTATGCATAAAAAACTAATAAAGTCAATATGTTGAGTGTAATTATTTTATATGAATCCACTTAAGAATCCACACTTTTATACGTGATTCATTTGACCATTTTTTATATAAGATTGGCATCTATGAATAGACCATAAAAAGCAAATCATGATGTAAATATTATACCGCATGAGGGCATTCAATAAAATGAAAAACAGTTATTACTCATAACAGTTTATAAATTTTATGATATGTTTTTTTATCTCAGCACAAATCATATTGTTAAAAATTCAATCGTTTGAAATTATCGATAATACGTTTTAAAGATCACATCTTATTTTAAAGATTGGTTTGTTAATCGCATAAAGACCAAAATTATTGGTCGCCAAAATTGGCGAGCGCAAAATAGGGATCTGTCATAACAGCATCAATAATACCAAATATTTTAAAGATTGCATAAGAGGATTTAAAGACAAGATCACTTTTAAAACGCTTTCTAAAAATTTAGAAAATGATAGAGAGGTATTTTATATCTTATGAAATTGAAAGCCTTTATGAATGATATAACGCAAGCGAGCAAAAAACGTTTTAAAAGTTGCAACTTAAAAATACGAAGCCATAAGCAAATAAACTTCAAAACCGTTGTAATCTCATAAGGCATGGGATTTCTCTAAATTTTTAGACAAAAGATACAATATTAAAGAATGCTTTATTCTAAAAGGATAACACTTCCAAAATTGATTAGTGAATTTTGCTAGCCAAATATAGAGCAATTAATTTGCAAAGAAGTTATGTTTGAGTGCAA
>NZ_JBEPLT010000042.1:0-3296 GCF_040545385.1 Bartonella japonica | reverse complement strand
TAAATTTTTGCATTTCCACAAACGTCTACAAAAAAGTTTTTTACTTTCGCATTCCCTGAAACCCTAGCATTTTGAAAGACGCGTGCTTTATCATACACCCAGCAATTGCCTTTGTGAGATAAGTTACTTTCGTTTTCAATATACCCCCCTAGATCGCCTGCCTTGACATCACCAAAATCTCTTAAAGCACGTATACGGTACAATATGAGACCAGTCACAAAATCCATTTCGCCAGTAAACTCATATTTTTTTGAAGTTTTTTTCTTATTAACGGGAGTGTTGTTTAATATATTTGTCATATTTAAAACCTAACTGTTAAATAGTTTCTATTGACACCCTATAAGAGCATCGGGCGCTAGAAACACGGCAGTTAGTCCGTTGCTACGCTTTTCCCATAGGGGTATTTTATGGCGTAACTACACCCGACAAAATCATCATATATGCCAATTAAAGCATAAAAGATAGTCAGTTTTTAATAGGATTAGGTTTATCGTAACCTATTCGCTAACTGTAAGTGTTTCTATCACTTAATTATTTATATAACAAAATACGTATTTATTGTCAAATAATATTTTATCTTTTTTGATATTTTTTGTATTTTTTTAAATACGATATGTGTTGATAATATTTTATGCTTATTAATTGCTTCTTTTATATTTATATGCGTTTAAAGATATATTATAGGCTTTATAAAACGATTGCGTTATTTTTTGAATCTATACATTTATAATATTTAGAAATGCTCTCATAATGCGTATTTTTATCTTTATAACCTATCAATTTTTTTACTAAATAAATTTTAATTTTTTTGTGAATTTTGTTTATAACGCATTTATCATTGAATTGTCTTAATAAGCACCGCGCTCTTATAACCAATGCTTTCATTTACATTTTTGCTTTATTCAAATGAGGCTGTTATTTTTAGGCATTCTCTATAGCTGTTATATTCTTTATAGTCATGGCATCATTTTTCATTTTCATAAGAGAAATGATAAATATGATATATAATAATTGTGATTTATAGACTGTTATAAAAACATCTCTATAGAGATTAGTGAATCCCTTTTAATAGACCGTGTCAGCGTTGTCAGTTGTGTCAGTTCCTTTTAAACGCTATATTATTTTTTTTAAATGAGTAAAAATAAAAGTTATTATATATCAATATGTTAATATCTTTAAAACATAACTCATATCAAAAGTACAATGTTTAAAGATAACCCATGATGCGAGTTGATTAAAACTTGTCAGTTATCTGTCAGTAAATTGAACTGACAAAATGATTATTTTAGTAAGTAATTACAACATGTCTTATGAAAAGCATATGATCCTTTAAGCCTTTCAAAAGATAACTTGTAACTCATAAGAGATGCTATCAAGATCATTATGGTTATGAGTTTTGACAGGGTTTTGAGTTTTGAGGGTTGCCCCTTTTAGATAAAAAAACGATAAAAAGTAAAAACGTTATTTTTCAATAGGTTAAGATTTTACAGATCTTAAAAAAACAACTCATATTGATAACACAACCTATAAATTCAATCAATAATATACGTTTTGAGGGGGTTTTGACGATTTTTACACCTTCAAAACCTATAAGCAAAATGAATATACATAACTCTCTTTAAACAAAGCTTTTGAAAAGCATAAAGTTATCATTTTAGATTACGATATAATCTTTTAAAGGCAATTCAAAAGAAGCCTATTCACTTTAAGATGGGATTTCTTTTTAGAATAACGCATATAAACTATTATTTAAAAGATTGTATCTAATCAGCTTAACAAGAGAGGTATAGATTATGGTTATAAGCTCTATACCCCTTATGCGTTTAGCATACCCATTATGTGAGCATGCTTTTAAGTTATTCAGTTTCTCTTAATACCAAATTTGGTAAGTTCTTAACGATTTTCATGGTTTCTAAACTTACGGTAATAACCCTTTGAAACAATTCCAATGGATAAGCAGGGTTGCCAACGGTTTCAACAGCATAGCGATTGGCATCATTAACAATACCACTCTTTTTATCAGTCTTAACGCATTGACGCCCCATAACCCATTCAAGAGCGGGTTTGCCATTGACGATATACTCATAAGCTTCAAGAGGGATATCTGTTATTGTGATATTACTATTGTAGATAACAGTGGTTTTATCCTTTTCCTTACTATTCTTAATTTTTGCGAATTTCATTTCAGTTACATAATAAAACTTTTCGGGATTAGAGATCTCTGTAACTTTTGGATTACCCTTTTTAAAGGTCACTGGATAAGGCTCTACATCTTCATAATTCACGTGCAAATGACCCAATTCACGCCCTGCTGTTACAAATTTCCAAAAGTCATCAGCACTCTTTACACAAGGGATACGAGGCAATTCTTTGCATAAATTATGTGCATAACGTGTACGATAATCTTTTGAATGGAAAATCCCATAAACATAATAGAATAGATCATCTTTACTGATAGTTTCATTAGGATAAGCGGCTTCAAAATGTGCTAATCCTTCATCCGTAATGGCATCACGCCTCTGTAAACCAGCTGTTTTGTTTTCCTCTATAGAGTTTGTAAATAAATAGGATTGTCTCTCATTTTTATTTCTCTCTTTTGAAAATATAACATTTTCGTAAATATATCTTGGAAAGCATTGACTGTTATCAATTACACATACGTCAGGCAAATTCTTAATCATCAATACAGAAAATCCACTTCGTGCTCCCATAGAAGAAACTTGTATTATTTTATTCTCTGCTGCTTCTCCTATCGGGAATATACGCATCTGATAAGCACCATCGCAGTTGAGAGCAGAATCACTATACACCCACTGTCGTGTAAAAGGACGATACAAACTTTTGGTAAGGCACTTTTCCTTAAAGTTGAAAAACTTTCCTTTTACTAAATCTTTTTTGAGATTATAACTCCAACTTATTTTGCTTTCATCTGAATTGACAAAACTATTGAGAACCTTTGTACGTGTTTTGCTATCATTATGTGGATAGGTATCATTAAAGCGTTCTACTTCATTGTTATAGAAGGTAATCATATTACTCATATTTTTTGCCACTGTCGCACAGCTTGAGTTATATGCCCACGCATCACGGCTTGTCATAATGCCACGAGAAAACATTGCAAATAATTTTTTATCATTATTTTTCTTATCACCTATAGCTAAGAATGTTTCAAAATTGTTATCACGTTGATTAATCCAATCCCCATGCTTGTCTGGTGTAATCATTCGCCAGCTTTGTCTACGTGTAATACCATCAACACTACCAAAGTACTGAAGCATCTCAAGTTTTTTTTCGGT
>NZ_JBEPLT010000041.1:0-3378 GCF_040545385.1 Bartonella japonica | reverse complement strand
TAAATTTTTGCATTTCCACAAACGTCTACAAAAAAGTTTTTTACTTTCGCATTCCCTGAAACCCTAGCATTTTGAAAGACGCGTGCTTTATCATAAACCCAGCAATTACCCTCATGAGAGAGGTTGCTTTCATCTTCAATATAACCACCTAGATCGCCAGCTTTGACATCATCAAAATCTCTTAAAGCACGTATACGGTATAATATGAGACCAGTCGCAAAATCCATTTCGCCAGTAAACTCATATTTTTTAGATGTTTTTTTCTTATTAACGGGAGTATTTAATTTATTAACAACAGCATTCATGCTAGTGTTTCCTTTAGGTAAATAACGTTTTCAATTGACACCCTATAAGGGCGCCGGGCGCTTGAAAACACAGCCTAAAGTCTGTTGTCATACCTTCCCCATAAGGGTTTTGTATAGCATGACCACACCCGACATAATCATTATACGCTCTTAAAGCATAAAAGAAAGTCAGTATTTTAATGAATGGGAAAGATTGTTTCGTAATCTACCCGCTTTAGGAAGTGTTTTCAATCACTTGATTATTTATATAACAAAATACCTATTTATTGTCAAATAATATTTTATCTTTTTTGATATTTTTTGTATTTTTTTAATACGTTGTGTATTGATAATATCTTATGATTATTAATTGCTTCTTTTTTATTTATATGCTTTTAAAGCTATATTATGGGCTTTATAAAACGATTGCGTCATGTTTTGAATCTATACATTGATAATATTTAGAAACGCTTTCATAATGCGTTTTTTTATCTTTATAAACGATCTGTTTTTTTACTAAATGAATTTAAAATTTTTTTGTGAATTTTGTTTATAATGCATTTATCATTGAACTGTCTTAATAGGCACCGCGCTCTTATAACCAATGCTTTCATTTGCATTTTTGCTTTATTCAAATAAGGCTGTTATTTTTAGGCATTCTCTATAGCTGTTATATTCTTATAGCCACATGGCATCATTTTTCATTTTCATAAGAGAAATGATACATATGATAATTGTGATTTATAGACTGTTATAAAAACATCTCTATAGAGATTAGTGAATCCCTTTTAATAGACCGTGTCAGCGTTGTCAGTTGTGTCAGTTCCTTTTAAACGCTATATTATTTTTTTTAAATGAGTAAAAATAAAAGTTATTATATATCAATATGTTAATATCTTTAAAACATAACTCATATCAAAAGTACAATGTTTAAAGATAACCCATGATGCGAGTTGATTAAAACTTGTCAGTTATCTGTCAGTAAATTGAACTGACAAGTAAACCATTTGAGTGAGTGATTAAAATGTGTCTTATGATAAACCGTATGAAAGTAAAAACTGATTACGTTATCAAAATCCCTTTTATGAATTTTAATCATTTCATTTGAATAGATAAGCTTATGATTTTAGAAAGTCGTTAAAACATGTCTTATGAAGAGGCATATAAACCTTTTTAAAAGACAGCTTGTGATTATAAGAAGTGCTATTCGTTTTTTGTATTTTAGATATTTTGGGTATTTTGGGACTTCTTTTGGGGTCCTATTTTTTTTTAAAATAAGTTAGAAATAAAAAACATTATATTTCAATGTGTTAAGTTTTATGAATTTTCAAAAAACAACTCATATCGATAACAGAACCTATAAATACAACCCAAGGTAGGTATTTTGGGGTGTTTTTGGGTATTTTGGGACTTCTCTTTTAGCTCCATTTTTTAATTATTTTAGATTTCGATATAATCTCTTAATGGCAATGTAAAAAAGTCTAATTCACTTTAAGATGGGATTTCTTATAAATCTTAAAGCAATCCAAATAAGAGTATCTAAAAGTGCAAGTTTCTTCTTTTTAGAATAACGCATGATAAATTATCCTTTTAAAGATTATATGTAAGCAATATATAAAGGGGGTATAGAGTATAAAGAGGTATAGACTATAGTTATAAGATCCTATACCCCTTATAAGATTAACATACCCATTATGTGAGCATGCTTTATAAGTTATTCAGTTTCTCTTATTTCTAATTTTGGTAAGTTCTTAACGATTTTCATTGTTTCTAAACTTACGGTAATAACCCTTTGAAATAACTCTAGAGGGTAGGCGGGGTTTCCAACGGTTTCAACAGCATAGCGATTGGCATCATTCACAATGCCGCTCTTTTTATCAGTCTTAACACATTGACGTCCCATAACCCATTCAAGAGCGGGTTTACCATTGACTATATACTCATAAGCTTCAAGAGGGATATCTGTTATGGTAATATTGCTATTATAAATAACAGTAGTTTTATCTTTCTCTTTACCTGCTTTTGCGAATTTCATTTCAGTTACATAATAGAATTTCTCAGGATCAGGGATATCAGTCTGTTTTGGATTACCCTTTTTAAAGGTCACTGGATAAGGTTCTACATCTTCATAATTCACGTGCAAATGACCCAGTTCACGCCCTGCTGTTACAAACTTCCAAAAATCTTCAGCATCCTTTACGCAAGGGATGCGAGGCAATTCTTTGCATAAATTATCAGCATAACGAGCACGGTAATCTTCCGAATGAAGTAGACCGTAAACATAATAGAATAGATTATCTTTTGTTATGGTTTCATTAGGGTAAGCAGCTTTAAAATGTGCTAATCCTTCATCAGTTATGGCATCACGCCTCTGTAAACCAACTGTTGTGCTTTCTTCTGTAGAAATTAAAGATAAATGGGATTGTTTCTCACTTTTACTTTTTGAGACCGTATTGTCTTCGTAAATATAACGTGGAAAGCATTGACCTTTTTCTATTGCATCTAGATTAGGTAAATCCTTACTCATCAAAACAGAAAAACCACACCTTGCTCCTACGCCTGTAATTTGAATTACTTTATTTTCAACCGCTTTTTCCATTGGAAATATACGCGGCATTTGAAAAACTCTTTCATTGAAGGTGCGATTATAATAGAGCCATTGTTTCGTAAAAGGACGATATAGGCTTTGTGTGAGACATTTTTCTTCACATTCAAAAAACTTTCCTTTTATCAAATTTTGTTTAACACTGTAACTCCAACTGATTTTACTTTCATCGGAATTGATGAAATTATTTACAGCATTTTTATGTATCCTACGGTCAGCATGTGCATAAGTATCATTAAAACGTTCTACTTCGCTATTATAAAAGGCTATCATATTACGCATATTTTTTGTTAAAGATTCACGGCTTGAATTATATGCCCAAGCGTCGCGGCTAGTTACAACACCACACGAAAAATTTTCAAAGAGTTTTTTACCATGCCCTTTTTTGTCACCTTTATCACCTATAGCTAAAAATGCTTCAAAACTGTTATCACGTTGATTAATCCAATCACCATGTTCATCCGGTGTAATCATTCGCCAGCTTTGTTT
>NZ_JBEPLT010000040.1:0-3452 GCF_040545385.1 Bartonella japonica | reverse complement strand
AAGTGAATGAGGATTGTTTTTTAGCACTCTTTTCTGTTGTTTTTTGTCTGTTTTGCTCTCAGTTTTTGTGTTTCTCATAAAGTTCTGTGGTGATTGTTGCTGTTTATCTTAAGAAGTGATGTTGATAATACCACATTCACCTTTTTCACTGCCGAAGGCTAGGTTATGACCCGTTTGATCCCAACTTAGTGCTGAGATGGCGCTTTTCCCATAACCTTTGAGAAGGGTTTCTTTTCCATCATGAAATTGTACACATAAAATCATCCCATCATTAAAGCCAATAGCTACAATTTCTTCACTTGGATGGCATGAAACAGCGCTAACAAGTGCATTTGCTCGTGTGCCGAGTTCCAATGGTGCTTTACCCATAGGACCATCCTTTGTATAAAAGGGCCAAACAATTGCAGCTGATGCACCTGAGGTTGCTAGCCATTTTCCTTTTGCACTCCAAGACCAGCTTTTTACTTTGTTTGGGTAGCCACTCATACGCAAATGTTGATTATCAGCAAGCCGCCAACCATGTAAGGCGTTTTCTTGCATAGTAGAAATGACATAGCGGTTGTCTGGCGAAAAGGTGACATCAAAATGCGCCCCTTTCCATACGAGTGTGGTTGGAGATGTTTGTGTTGACAACCAATGAAGGGTAACACCATTGTAATGGGCAACGGCAAGTCGTAAACCCTTTGGGGCAAAAGCAAGACCTTCTACACTGCGTTCGTGGACAAGCTCTTGCATCCCTTTACCAACATTTGCCAATGTTAAACGTGAGGAGGCAAAAGCAAAAACTTTCTGAGGTCCAAAAGCAACTTTGTTTATCCATTTTCGTTCTTGGTGTCCCAGTACTATTGTGCGACCATCTGCTGTTGTTTGGCAGGCTTTTCCATCTTCTCCACCAGTGATGATCGCTGTGTTGTCATGTGCAAAATGACTTGAAATTGTTCCTTGATGAACTTCAATGATTTTCGGGATAGGATTAAAAAAAACAATGAATCCTTCCACTGAAACGAAGGTTGGTTTATTGTCAATAAAACCGCAGGAAAGGCAAAAGCTTTGGAGATCGTAATTGGTAATGCTTGGCATTGTTACTCACTTATACGCAATTTTCAAAACCAGTTTTAAGTTTTTCAGCATCAAGGGTGCGACCGATAAAAACAAGTCGGCTTTCACGTTTTTCATCATTACGCCAAGGACGTTGATGCTGTCCCTCAAGGAGCATGTGTATGCCTTGAATGACATATCTATCACCGTCTCCGTGAAATGCAAGAATACCCTTTAAACGTAAAATATCAGGACCTTGTTGTTGTGTAATTTGTTGGATCCATGGGAAAAACTTTTCTGGTTGGAGAGCTCCTGTTTTTAAACTTACAGAGGTGACAGTAATGTCGTGAATAGCGGATGGATGATCATGATGATGATTATGATTGCAATCAGGACCACAGACATGATCTGAATGTTGATGATCAAGAAAATGGGGCTCACCTTCTAAAGTACGTTGGAGATCAAAAGAACCAAGATTGAGGATTTTATCAAGAGGAATATGAGCACGTTCTGTTGGATAAAGGACTGCCCTAGGATTAATCGCAAAAATGAGAGATTCAGCATGGGAACGTTCTTGTGCATTAACAAGATCAATTTTATTTAAAATGATAATATCAGAGAAGGCAATTTGATCTTCAGCTTCACGGCTCTTTTTAAGTTGGGACGGCAAATGTTTTGCATCAACAACAGCTATAACACTGTCAAGAGCTGTTTTTTCATGGACCGTACTATCCATGAAAAACGTTTGTGCAACGGGAATAGGATCAGCAAGTCCTGTTGTTTCTATAATAATAGCATCAAATCGATGAGAGCGTTTCATCAAGTTTTCTAGAATACGAATAAGGTCTCCGCGTACAGTGCAGCAAACACAGCCATTATTCATTTCATAAATTTCTTCGTCTGATTCAATGATAAGGTCATTATCGATACCGATTTCACCAAATTCATTGACGATAACTGCATAACGTTTGCCATGATTTTCGCTGAGAATGCGATTGAGAAGAGTCGTTTTTCCTGCGCCAAGATAACCTGTCAGAACTGTAACGGGAAGCTTCTTGGATGTATTGTTTGTCTTTTCCATGGAGGACGCCCTTTATTGTAATGCATTTATTTTAAATCGATTGATATCATCAAGTAAATCACGTAGCCCACAAAGAACATGAGAAAAAATTGCTTCACCTGCTTTTGAGGTCGCTTGGCTTGCATTGCCTGCAGCTCCCTGCGTGTTAAGATCACGCATTGTCCAGCCAAAGGCATGAGGACCATAAGCGCGTAAATATCGATAATTGGCAATCATATCGGCTTGCTTATTATGAAAATTTTGTGCTTTCTCCATATGCACTTTTTCAGGTGCCAAATAAAGCATTAAAGAGGTCTCAATAAATCCTCCGTGGATATCAAGATGTTGTTGTGAGGGCTCCATTAAGCCTTGTGGTAGACCAAAACGACTCCAGCTTGTTGCAACCGCAAGCATTGAAAAACGCCTGCGTAATTCTGTGATAACAATGCTCATTAAAGGTGAATTGCCTCCGTGAGCATTGAGAAGAAGAAGGCGCGTAATGCCTTTACGATAGCAACTTTCACCTATATTTATCCATCGCTCAATAGCTTCAGAAAAGGAGAGTGTTTTTGTACCAAGAGTATCCATATGTTCACTTGAATAGCCAATCTTTTCAACTGGTAAGAGTGCTATATGAAATTGTTCTTTTGTTTGTAAAGTGAGCGCTTTTGCAAAAGCTTCAGCAATAATCCAGTCTGTTTCAAAGGGGAGGTGATTTCCGTGATATTCATGGGCGCCCAAGGGTAAAAGAGCAAGAAAAGGCGTATTGGATATCATGAATTTATTGCCTAAATAGAGAAGTTCATAAAAGTGATTAAAAATAGTAGAGTCTCTCCCCTCGATTTTAGTCTATATATAAGGGAAACGCAAATAGCAGTATTTTCAAGCAAATATCTGCGCAATTGAAGTGAGAGATTTGTGATAAATGGTGAAAATCTTGGCGAGAAAAATTCTCAGTTTTTAATATGATCTTGGGTTATTAATATTCAAAGAGTCGGTATCTTCGTAAGATTTTCTGATGCGTATTTTACTTTTAAAGAGAAAGCCTTCAAGAATAGCAAATATTCCGCATTCTATAACGAAAAATGAATTGTTCCATAGATTTATTAAAAGTTTGAGTTTAGGTGCATTTGATTGAAAGTATCCTGCTTTTCTTATAACGACCAAAGTATTTCTGTTGTTGCGGTGATTGTATTTCTGTTGTTTCAGTGATTATGGTTATTTAAGATATTGACTTTAATAGAGGTTTTTGCGCCCTTGCTTCTAGGCTTCTAGGCTTCTAGGCTTCTAGGCTTCTAGGCTTCTAGGCTTCTAGGCTTCTAGGCTTCTAGGCTTCTAGGCTTCTAGGCTTCTA
>NZ_JBEPLT010000039.1:0-3452 GCF_040545385.1 Bartonella japonica | reverse complement strand
ATTAAAAATGGAAATGATGGGCGTTTATTGCTCTATTGTTATGCTGGTTGCTCTTTTAGAGAGATCATACAAGCGCTTATGAGAATTGGCTTGCTTGGAAAACAAGCTTATAATCAGACGCTTTCTTTATCAAAACAGTGTTATACTGATCTCAAAGGAGAAAAACAGAAAGCAGAGAGAGCACAAGCAATTTGGCAACAAAGCCAACCAATCAAAAATACTTTAGCTGAGACCTATTTACGTATGCGGGGTATTACATGTGATTTGCCTGCTGATTTACGCTTTCATAGCAAATGTCCACACCCCTCTGGGGTTACACTGCCTGCGTTGATTGCTCTTGTTAAGGGGGCTGGCTCCTTTGCCATTCATAGAACCTTTTACAAGCCAATGGCTGCAAAACAGACAAAAAACCAGCAAAAGCCATGTTGGGTTCTGTAACGGGTGGTGCTGTGCATTTAAGCCAAGCTAATCCAAAACATCTAGTCATTTGTGAGGGCATTGAAACTGGTCTGGCTCTGCTGTTGGGTTGTTACCAGAGCCCGTTGATTTATGGGCGTCCCTTTCAACCCTATAAAAATGCAAAATAAATATAAAATATCTATTCTAATAGTACCTATTGAAGAAACAGTAAAAATACATTACATTAGAACTACTTTGTAACACATTAAGTGGTCGTAAAATGGCTGAGACAACATTTACCTTTCGTGTCGATGATGTATTAAAAAATGAATTTTCCAAAGCAGCAAAGGCGTGTGATAGATCTGGTGCACAATTATTGCGGGATTATATGCGTGATATCGTAAAAGAACAAAAAGAAAAAAGTGCACACGATTTATGGTTTCGGGAACAAGTTCAATTAGGGATAAATTCTGCTAATGCAGGTGATATAATATCTTCTGAAGAAATCGAAGCAGAAGCAAAGGAATGGCGCTTAAAAACACAAAGTAAACTAGATAGATCAACTTTATGAAGCTAATTTGGACACAAGTAGCACACGTTGACCGCAAAAAGATACGTGAATACATATCACAAGATAATCCTTCTGCTGCCTTAAAATTTGATCAACTTTTATCTGAAAAAGTAGAAAAACTTGTTAAATTTCCTACTCTTGGTCGTTTAGGACGAATTGTAAATACACGTGAACTTATTGTACATCCAAATTATATCATGATTTATGATATTTCAAATGGCGTTGTGCGTATTTTACGTGTGCTTCATACAAAGCAAAGATTTCCTTAATCAACTGTATTTTTATTTATTTGGTAATTGAAGCAAATTATTTTCTACAATACTGCACTCCGTATCAGTAAGTAATGATAGATTACTATTTTTATAATGTTGCGAATATGATTGCATAATGCACTTTGCACACCGCTTAGTTTCTACTCGTAAAAATAATGATGGTACTCTTGGTAAACGACGCTTTATTGTCAATGATACGAGCGTCGAAAAGCTTGGGGAACTTTTAAAAGAAAACCCCCGTGGTCTCTTAATGGTTCGTGATGAGTTATCTGGTTTTTTAACCAATCTAGAAAGAAAGGAATATCAAACAGACCGTGCTTTTTATCTCACAGCTTTTAATGGAGATGATCAATTTACCTATGACCGTATCGAGCGGGGAACCATTTTTATCCCCCATGTAACGTTATCAATAATTGGAGGCATTCAACCTTCACGCATTATTCCCATCATTCAAGCAATCCACCGTGGAATAAACGATGACGGTTTATTGCAACGGTTTCAAATGATTGTGTGGCCCGATGAAAATCAAGAGTGGAAATTGGTTGATAGACCACCCAATCAAGAGGTCTGGCAAAAGTATGAAGGGGTATTTCGCTCTTTTCGTGATAAACGCTTAGGTTCTCCAGAACACCCGCTGATCATGCGTTTTATGCCAAAAGCACAAGAGAAATTTTATGAATGGTTAGAAAACCTTCATAGAGAGGCAAAAGGAGGTACTCACTCAGAAAGCTTACAATCGCATCTTTTAAAAATGCCAAAAACCATAGCAAGCCTTGCGTTGATTTTTGAACTTCTTGATAGTGGTGGTTTAGAAATTGGTCTCTATGCCATTACAACAGCCTTGCGTTGGGAAAATATCTGTTAAGTCATGTCAAAAGACTTTATGCGGCGGGGGATACATTAACAGCAGAGCGTGCAAAATTAATTGTTGAACGCTGTGATTGTTTACCCGATGTTTTTACAGCAAGGGATGTTTATAAACGTGATTGGAAATATTTAACAGACAATCAAACCGTTAAGCAAGCTTTAGAGCTTTTATGTCGCTCCAATCATATTCGTCAAATAGCAAGTGAAAATAGCTCCCAAGGCGGTCGACCTACCATACGTTATGAATGGCACCCTTTAGTGAAAAGTCATAAGACATCACACTGAGGCAATTTGGAAATCTTATAAAACATTAAACAATATAACAGTGAACCTTTAAAGCACTCCCCATCATTAGTTTAGGGGGGGATGGGGGTTTTGGGGGGTCTTTTTACCCCCCCATTTATATATATTTTTAAATCCAAAATAAAAGTTATTATATTTCAATAAGTTAATCTTTCAAATAAACAACCTATATTAAATATAACACATAAATACAATTTTTAATATATATCTAAGAGGGTTTTGTAGGTGTTTTGGGGGTTTTAAAAACAGACAAAACCTATCTATAAAATAATTCATAAAATCTATCAAAATACTCATTCTGATATTTTAAAGCACATATCGAATTTGTTGTTATTATCCACAAAACGAATAGCAAATTTCACTAGTTTGCTGATCTAACCAATATCATGGGCCGTGGATAAGCAACCTTTAATAAAATTTCTTTTTAAGCAGGTTGTGGCTCTTTAGCACCCTTTTTTATTTTATTATTGCTATTTGTTTTAAATAGATCTAGCAGATTTTATTTAAAGTTTTTTGACACCGATAGATCAATGCTTATAAAGCAGTGGAGTTTTATTATAAATGCTTCAATCTCATAACAAACCACTGACATTACGCTCTCTGTTACAATCCTATCGTGAACAGGCAACATCAAATGCTCTACGGGGGAAAGTGTTTGAAGATTTTGTGACAAAATATCTTATGTATGACCCTCTCCACTATGGGCGATATGAAAAAGTTGAGAGCTATTATGAATGGGCAAAAGAACGTGAAGATTGGAATAAAAATGATATCGGCATTGATCTGGTTGCCAAGCTTCGTCATCAAGAGGGCTATGTCGCTATTCAATGTAAGTGTTATAAAGCAGACCATCAGATCAGTAAAAAGGATATTGATAGCTTTATCGCAGCCTCTGGAAAAGATATCTTTAAATATCGTCTTCTCGTTGATAGCACGGAAGTGGACTTAAGTGACAATGTGAATGCCATGATCAAAGGACAAGCGATCCCCGTTTATCGCATTGACCTTCGTCATATGGAAAACAGTCGGATAGATTGGCA
>NZ_JBEPLT010000038.1:0-3681 GCF_040545385.1 Bartonella japonica | reverse complement strand
TCACTTCAGGAAACAGAGGACAAAGACCACAACGTCCAGACGAAGTCCTCTATGCAGATGTCACTTCAGGAAACAGAGGGCAAAGACCACAACGTTCAGGAGAGACAGATTACACAGAAGTTAACCCAAGAGGAAGAGGATATCACCATCATCGACATGCAGGAGGAATAGACTATACACAAGTGAATCCACAACAAAGAGGAGCAGCTCGTCTCTCAGAGGCAGAAATTGTTAAGAGAACTGAAGAGGACGTACATGTCAAAGCATATCAAGAAGAAGTTCAACATTGGTGCAAAGTTGTTTATGGCAAATCAGGAGTTTTGAATGAGAAACTACAAGATATTGTAAAAAATCCTCAACTGGGAGAACAGGTTTCATGGGATGTTGCGGCAGATCCTAAGTCTGTTCATAAACTTGCGGGACATGCATTGGGGAAATTAAAAACAGGTGCACGCAAAGAAGCAGAAGAAGGTCTGCAACACTTGTGTAACGCTCTTGATGGTTTGACGGGGGCTGCAAAAGAAGCAAGACAACGTCTTGAGCATGTTCCTCAAGCAGCACTAAAACGCCAAGAAAATTTACAAAAAGGAGAACATGCTCAACACAGAGGACAAGAAAGACAACAAAACGCTCCTGAAGTAACACCACGCAGAGGTGGCCGCTCACAAAGCCCTGCTTTTGCAATGTAAATATCGGTTAAGTTTTTTGCCTTTTATCTGATCCCTTAGCGCAAATCATTTTATGTGAATTGCGCTTGGGTTTTTTGTGCAATATTGCAACAAATATCCACCAGAATAAATCCCATAATTGTATAACATATTGATAAAGTTTCACAAAAAAACTGTATAAAAGTCACAAACACCAATTACGATGGGTGATGAATAGCGCAGAATCTTTGGAAGCCATTCAAGTTAAGAGCTTTCTTTTCTCAAAGAAAATATAAAAGCAGAGAATGCACCAAAGAGGTTTTCTAATACAATTCTTGAAAGGAAACATGCATGAAAAAACATCAACTATCCTCTCCTGCACGCCCCTCGGTAAAAGAATTAACAGAACTCTTTGAGCGATCTGCTGCTGGCGCTTTTACCTCAAAATCTCCTTCCATGAAAGGAGCGCCACTAAAACCGCCTCATACAAACAGAGGCAGTGTTAAGGCGGCTACAAAACTGGATTACGCAGAACAACCGCCTCACACAAAAAGAGGACTTGAGCAATCTGCCGAAGACGCTTCTACCTCAAGATCTCCTTCCATAAAAGTTGCGCCACTAAAACCGCCTCGTGCAAACAGAGGCAGTGTTAAGGCAGCTACAAAACTGGATTACGCAGAACAACCGCCTCACACAAAAAGAGGACTGGAGCAATCTGCCGAAGGCGCTTCTACCTCAAGATCTCCTTCCATAAAAGTTGCGCCACCAAAACCACCTCATGCAAACAGAGACAGTGTTAAGGCAGCTACAAAACTGGATTACGTAGGACAACCGCCTCACACAAAAAGAGGACTGGAGCAATCTGCCGAAGGCGCTTCTACCTCAAGATCTCCTTCCATGAAAGTTGCGCCACCAAAACCGCCTCGTGTAAACAGAGGCAGTGTTAAGGCAGCTACAAAACTGGATTACGCAGAACAACCGCCTCACACAAAAAGAGGACTTGAGCAATCTTCTGCAACTTCTTTCACCTCGAGTGCTTCACAAAGCACAACAGTATCTCTCTCGGAAGAGCAAGTCATACTTCTATCATCCCACCACTCATTGGTTAAAGTATATAAACAAGAAGTTCAGCGTTTGTGTAAAAATGTTTATGGTAACGAAGATGCTCTACACAATCAAATGGAAGAAATTCAAAAAAGCCCCATGAAGGAAAGCAATTTACCATGGATACTTTTAAATCATCCCCAAAGCATTGCTAAACTTTCTGGTTCCACAACCTGTGGCGTAAAAAATAGTGCACGCAGACGTGCTGAAGAAAGCGTTTCCTCTCTGTCTGGCACTATGGAATGTTATCTACAAGCTATAAAATATGCACAAAAGAGCTTGTCAGAATCCCCAGGAACAGAGCTACAATACTATCAACGAACCTTAGGCAGCGAAACACTCGCTAAAATTCTGAAAAGTCCACATCATCCTACACCGGAAAAAGTGACCCCCTCAGAAGAGAATATTGCAAATATCGCGCGAAGAAGTTCAACGGTCACAAGACATGAAGAACAAATTCAACATTGGTGTTCTATCGTTTTTGGCAAGAAAAATCTTTTGAACGAAGAAATAAAAGGAATCTTAAAAGACACCTCTCAAGGAGAGCAGCTTGTACAGAACCTTGAAAACAATCCTACTTCTTTTCATAAACTTAGAGGTCGCGATGTCTGTGGTATAAAAAGCCGTGCACGCGTACGAGCTGAAAATGGTCTTGAACATCTGTGTACTGCCATTGAAAATTATACAAATAATGTAAAACAAATAAGAGAGCACGTGATGCAAACCCATCAGACACAGCATACACGCCATGAACAATCTGCTGGTCTGGATAAAAACTTGCAAAACAAACAAACCTTATCGCAATCTTTTAAGGAGACTGAACAACAAAGAAAACCAGAAGCTCGTTCATGTAAATCGACTACACAAAAATCTCTGTCTTTTGCTAGTTAAGCATGTGCGCATAAACTTTCGTTCTTCATCTGATTTCTTGGCACAATTCACAAACATGAATTGTGCCAAGAAGTGATATGGAAGGTTAGAAGAATTCATTCCCTTCCGTTTTTTAGCATAGCTCATTGAATAAAAATATGCACAGACATTACAAATATTGATCATGATCTGTGTAAACAATGTAAAACCTTTTGAGACCATTCAAACTGACATGCTCCTTTAAAAAGGAACCTGAAAATAAGAAAGAAGAATGTAACAAAAAGGTTTTCTAAAAATAGATATTGTAAAACTTGAAAGGAAAATGCATGAAAAAAACACACCTCTCTTCTTATACCTCTCCTTCAGTACGACAATTAAGAGAACTCTTTGAACAATCTGCTACAGGCACTTCTGCCTCTCCCCCCCCTCACACAACAACTGCACAAAAAAAACCGCCGCGCCAAAAAGACAGAGGACTAAGTCAAACAGCACAGCAAAGCCAAGCACAAAGCGCAACAATTGCGTCTCCAATACCGCCGCGCCAAAAAGACAAAGGACTAAGCCAAACAGCACAGCAGAGTCAAGCACAAAGCGCAACAATTGCGCCTCCAATACCGCCGCGCCAAAAAGACAAAGGACTAAGTCAAACAGCACAGCAGAGCCAAGCACAAAGCGCAACAATTGCGCCTCCAATACCGCCGCGCCAAAAAGACAAAGGACTAAGTCAAACAGCACAGCAGAGCCAAACACAAAGCGCGACAATTGCGCCAAAAAGACCGCCGCGCCAAAAAGACAGAGAACTAAGCCAAACGGCACAGCAGAACCAAACACAAAGCGTGACAATTGCGCCCAAAAGACCGCCGCGCAAAAGAGACAAAGAGCTAAGCCAAACACAAAGCACGAAAGACAGAGTACAAGGTGACGAAAATCCCTATGCAATAATTTCTCAGAGGCAATCACCACCTTTGCCACAAAAGCTTTCTAAAACAAGACAAAGCAATGAAGATCCCTATGCAATAGTTTCTCAGAGGCAATCACCGCCCTTGCCACAAAAGCTTTC
>NZ_JBEPLT010000037.1:0-3704 GCF_040545385.1 Bartonella japonica | reverse complement strand
TATCTACAGATAAGAAATAATTACCTTTGTGCAAAGGGCTTGCCAAGCGCTGTTTATGACGAAATGCCGTCATCTTCTGATGATCAAGCAAGAGACAAATGGGTAGCATTTGCAACGGAGCGATTTATCAATATGCAAGAAGCACTAAGAGAAGCGCAATGCCTCTATAGACAGTATAATCTTTATGCAGCGCTACAGTATCTAGTTATAGAAGATCAAATACTACCATATCTTGTGAATTCATTGCGCGTTGCTCTTAATGCGCTTCAGAAACATTTTGACTGTTAAATAATAATTTTTATTTCGGCTTCATTATATTGTATATTGTTTGTAAATCTCTACAAAACCTAGCTGTTTTTTTAATACCTCTTCCATTATCGATTCTCATACTAGATACTAAGTCAACAATTTGTGTTTCGGGGTTAATGCCATTTCCACTCGAAGTACTAAGAAATTTTTTCGCGTAATAAATCATTGGATCTGTACTGTTCATGGACATGTTGTATGCCCACATAAAATTTTCTTCACTCCAATTATGTTCATAGCGTAAAGTGTTTATTACACTGGGTAGCATTGCCCATGACATTTCCTTGTTATACTCACCCCGCAATAAATTCACAAAACGTCCACATAAAATAACGAGTATGTGACGATGCCATACAGTGTCAAATTTGGAAGTTATATTCTGATAGCCATTATTGTATGCAAATTGATTTGCTTCGTTTTGCTTATCAAAATGCGAAAAGCCCTCATACTCTTTACTTGCGTATTTGTCGTAAATTTGATTATATTGCTCTATAGTATCAACACGTGTAAATATCCGCGTAAATCCAAATGACATTGATATAGATAACATTGATATAGAAAAAAAGGCTATAAATGTTAGGATGCGTGTTGTGAAAAGTGATTTCATTATTTAGTCCTTTGAATTATTATAATTAATACTGCATACCCGATTCCTTTCGAATATATCAATATGTGTTATTTTTATGTTGACAAAGTGTAGCAAATCGTATTTAATGAACTTACTGTACTTAGGCGTATTGTATCTAAGTGAGGGGTAAGTACAGTTAAAAATCCCTGCAAATGCGGGGTTTTTTATTATCCGGAGGGCGTATTTTATGACAACAGAAAATACAGAACAGACTCCCAAACCAATTAAAAAACACATACCTCCAAGAGCTGGTTTAGGACGGGTTAAAGGCATTCCGAACAAAATGACCCGTATTTTAAAAAAGGATATCTTGTAACTGATGAAGCAGTGGTGAGGGCTGCTGAGAATGCGGGGAATAAAATTGGCAATGAGAGGCTGATTTCTTACGTGACAAGGTTTTTTTATGCCGCGTCACTTTGACGTTGCTGTTTTGCTTGCTCTATGACATTCAAAAGATCCGATTGTAACCAACGGGATAAAAAACCAAATTTTAAGGGTTTTGGGAGAGAGCCATTGGTTACATGACGGCGGAATGTTGAGACACTCATATGAAGCAATTTTGCACTTTCACGGTCTGTTAAAAGAATATCATTTTCTGTCATTTTAAAATCCTTTCATTTTCAAAAAATAGAAACAAATCATGCCCATTTATTAAGCACATTTTGGTTTATTTTTGAAGGTATTTTATTTATAGAAAACAGTATTTTATCATACAATTTCTTATGTGATGATTTATGAGTCTTATTGAGAGAGAATGAGAGAGAAGAGAGCTAAAGTTATCCACAGATGATGGGGTAAATTACCCCATATCTTAAGATTGCCCAGTGACATAAGCCGCCCATTTATCCATATAAACGCGGCGCTGTTCTAAATAGTCAGTACGACGATAGGCACGCTCTACTTGTCCTCCTACCGTATGACTTAGAATAGTTTCAGCAACCTCATAGGGGGCATCGGTTGTTTCAGCAAGCCAATCGCGTAAACTAGAGCGAAAACCATGGGGGCAGGCGTTCAGTCCAGTTTTTTTCATATAAACAGACATACAATTCTGCGCGAGAGGCCCCCGACCGGTTGCAGAGAAGAAGAAATCATTGCGAGAAAGCGAGCGTGCTTGTTTTAAGATTTCTAATGCTTCTGTTGATAAAGGCACGCGAAATTCTGTTGTAGCATCACGCTTTCCTTTCATATTTTCAGCAGGGATAGTCCATATATCACCATCAACTTGATCTTTATGAATATGACATAATGGCAATGTGCGTACCCCTGTAAGGATAAGCAGACGTAAAGCCAATTGTTTTATAGCTGTTGTTTGACAAAGAGTTTGATAAAAATCCGGAATATCTCTCCAATCCATGGCTGGTCTATTTTGTGTTTTATGACGTTGTTTCCCTAAGAGCGCGCGTGCTTTTTCTACTGCTTGTAAATCGACATCTAATCCCAAGGCAGCCGCATGTTTGAGACACATATTAAGACGCTTGAGAGCTCTATAAGCAGTTCCAGCTTTTGAATGCCAAATGGGAGCAAGGGTATTGCGTATCTCTGTTTGGGTAATCTCAGAAACGGGCAGGCAACCTAATTTAGGGAGAATATAAAGCCGCAAAGGTGCAAACCATTTACCATCTTTACCATCTCCTTTTAATTCAGCTTTACGACTTTCAAAAGTATCTAAAGCAATATCTTTTAAATAATGGAGATTACGCATCGCTTCACGCTTTTGTTTCTCACGTTCTTTAATGGGATCACGCCCTTCATGTAAAACAGAACGCCATTGGTTTGCTAATTCACGGGCTTGTTTTAAAGAGACATGTCTTAAAGCACCCAAGCCCATTTCACGACGGCGTCCATGAATGGTATAACGATAAAGCCATTGAGCACCTCCATCTTTACGCTTATGAAGTAACAAGCCAGCACCATCATTATATTTGCCAACTCCCAATGTTGCGACAGCCCTTGCACTAAGACGGTTCATAAGAGCCATTTTTAGTCCTTTCTTGTATAAATTTTACCCACACATCAGCCCCGCTTTTGACGTGCAAGCAAGTGGGTTTGTTTGATTTAATATAAACAGCTTTGAAATGAGAGAATCTTACGTTATTCGAGACTCTCATTCAACATACAAAACAGTGAATTATCATTATAAATCAAAGTGTTGTAGCGTTTAAAAGCTTACAAAGATGCTATTGGTGTGTGGACAATTGGTTACGGACATACAAATAGTGCAGGAAAACCTTTAGTTCACAAAGGCATGACCATCACTGAAAAGCAAGCAGAAAAACTTCTTTGCCAAGACTTAAGACAATTTGAGAATGCCGTTGAACGCGCTGTTATAGTTTCCTTAACCAATGAACAATTCGCGGCATTAGTATCCTTTTGCTATAATGTAGGAACAGTAGCTTTTTGCAATTCTACATTGTTAAAAAAGCTTAATAAAGGTGAATATGAAGCGGTGCCATCCGAATTACAGAAATGGACAAAAGCGGGTGGTAAGCGTTTGAAAGGTCTCGTACACCGGCGTGCAGCAGAAGCAGGCTTATGGGCGAAAGGGGCTTACGTTTCGTCTAATTATCAAACAGTAGAAGCGCAAGAACCAAAAAAAATTTTAAAAGCCGAAGTTCTTGCTCCGATCATAGCTTCTTTTTCGGGTTTTGCGGAATTGTTAGAAGGAAGTGGACCTGTGCAATGGGCTTTAGCAACGATTATAGTTTTTGCTTCCTGTGTAGGATTAGTGTTTATTATTAATCGCTTAAGAGAACAACGCTTATGATCTTGT
>NZ_JBEPLT010000036.1:0-4060 GCF_040545385.1 Bartonella japonica | reverse complement strand
AACCTTGAAACCTTGAAACCTTGAAACCTTGAAACCTTGAAACCTTGAAACCTTGAAACCTTGAAACCTTGAAACCTTGAAACCTTGAAACCTTGTCATTTTTGACGATGATAAATCAAGCGTAAAAACATATAAGAGAGGTTTTTCACAAAATAAAAAAGATAACATGCACAAAAAAAACACAAATGGACTATTTCGTATTTCTGGCACCAAAAGAGCCATCAAAACCCCGTGAATAGGTAATACAGATAGCAACTTCCATACCGCTTGAGGGAATAATGCTCTGTGTTGGAATGCTTGAAATCTCTGAAGAAAACGCGATGGGGGGACTTTTCACCCAGAGAGTTTACATCTCATAAGCCACCCTATCCTAATAAGGAGATAAGATATGTTAGAGCAAAATTATCTGTATAAAAACAGCACGACACTGAAGAATAAATATGGCATAAAAAACCCACAAAAACTTTACGAACGCTGCGCTAAGGATGCAGCACAAGAAGCAGCTAATTTCCGCTATGAATTACCACCACAAAACTTCGGTCTTGCTTACCTAAAAAGAATTCACTGGAGCCTTTTTCATAAAAGTTTTGAATGGGCTGGACAGACCCGCGATCAAACCTTCACATTTGAAGATGGTACCAAAGCCCGTATGCCAGCTATGCGCCCCAAAGGTCAGGAAGTTCCTTTTGCCATCGGTTCACAGATTAAAAGAGAACTTCAACAATTAGAGAAAAATCTTAGTAAAAAAAATAATTTACGCGGTTTATCACGCGAAGATTTTGCTGCAAATGCCGCAGATGTTTTTATGGTGCTCGACCATGCGCATCCTTTCAGAAAAGGCAATGGGCGCGTGCAACGAATGTTTATGGAAAAACTTGGACAAACAGCAGGTCATTCTATTGACTTTTCTTCTATAACAAAGGAACGCATGATACATGCCTGTATTCAGTCCATGCAACATAACAATCCAAACCCCATGAAAGATCTTTTTGAGGATGCCACACATCCGAAAAAATCACTTATTTTAAAAGAATTTATCTTGCAAATGAACCGCAGTGGATTAGCGGAAGTCAACAATCGTCTTGTTATCGCAGCCAAAGAAGGTGAAACATACAATGGTATCTATAGAGGTCACTCCGCAGAAGGTTTTGTCTTGGAAGTAGGAGAAATTTTCATCGTTGGGCACAAAGATGATCTCACACCAGAGCAAGTGAAAACATTACAAAACGGTGCAGAAATTTCCTTTACAAAACCCAATGCTGAAAACTTAACAGAAGTGCTAATCCCAAGTGAGAGATTAGCACCTCTTACAAATGCAGAACTCTCTGAAAAGGTTGCAAACAACCCTTGTGTTGAAGCATGCCGAAGAAATGTCGAGCGTTTGTCAAGATGTATTTATGGCAGCCAATTGACCCTCGGCAGAACAATGGACATGATGAATGAAGATCCAAATTCTGGAGCACAAATTGCCAATCAAATTATCCAAAATCCTAAATCGATTTCTAAGCTTTCGGGTAGAAAAATGCTTGGCATAAAAAGTTCAGATCGCAGACAAGCTGAAGAAAAAGCTCCGCAGCTGGGAGAGGCACTTAAAAGTTATGCCACAATGGTACAACAAACAAGACATGAAATCTTAGAGCATCACCAAAGAGAACAAAATCGCTTAGCACATTCAGTTGAGAGACCAAGTAAAAACCTACAAAATCTTTTTTCCTTACCACCAGAAAATCAAAGAGAAGCTCTGTCTCATTCTAGAGCACTTCAACAAGAATTTCATGTTTTTTCACGTCAATTATGGAATCGTTTATCATCAAATGACCGCAAAGCCATACAGGAAAAAGACTGCACACGGCTTGCCTGCCTTCTTGGTGTATCAGAAAGCAAAGCAAAAGAAATCTCTCAAACCATGAAGCATACAAAAGAAGCACAATGCCAGATGCGTAGCCTCAAAGTCAGCCGTTCTTCATCAATGGCTCTTACGGGTTAAATACGCACACGCTTTTGCTTTTCACCTCATCTCTTAATGCATATCATTTCATCTCCATCACGCGTAGAGTTGTTATAGAATGTTACACAAAATATCGATTAAAATAAATCCCACAATTTTATATAACTTATTGATAATATTTCACAAAAAAACTGTATAAAAGTCACAAAGATCATTTACGATGGATGTGAATAGCGCAGCATCTTTGGATCAATCGATATTTTCCTTTGTACAAGAGCTATCAAAGCAAGATGGAGAATACACCAAAGACGTTTTCTAGAAATATTGAAAGGAAAACACGCATGAAAAAACATCAGCCCCCAAAAAAACCCTTATACCCAGAAGTTCTCTACACACAGGTTAATAAACCAAGCAGAAGGCAGCAACCCTCACAAACAACCTCCTCCTCCAGAGGAGTTGGCGTAAGCGGAAATAACGACAATTCCCAAGATCACCTCTACGAAGAGGTTGATGTGAGTAGACATGGCAGGAATTCTCCTCAACCTTCAATAGATAGCGTCTACACAACTCTTGGCTCTAATGACAATCCTCAAACACTAGAGAACGTTCTCTACGAGCCACTTGGCTCTGGTGTCAATCCCCAAGGAGAAGAAGCTAGCCCCGACCCAATAGCTGAAAGTGTATACAGACCTCAAGAATTTGTTGCTAACCCCAACCCAATAGGTGAGAGTGAATACAGCCCCCAAGGATTTGTTACTCACCCCGACCCGATACCTCAAACTAGACGCGGACCTCAAAAAACAGGAGTTTCCCCTTACTCAGTGACGAATCTGCTCGGAGATGATGGGAAAGATCCTCCAGGAGTAGGCGTTGGTCCCTACTCAATAAGTGATCTGTTCGGAAAGGATGGGGAACTCCTTCCAAGACCAACAGACAGTCCTTACGAAGAGGTTACCAGAGGAAGGGAAACGCCGACTCCTGCAAAAAACTATTTTCCTGAAATACTTGGACAAAACGTAAAAATTCAATATGGTCAGGAAGAAATTCGGCATTGGTGCGGACTTGTTTATGGCAACAAGCATGCTTTAGATCAAAAACTTACTCAAGTCCTTGAAAATCCTAGGGGAGCAGAACAGGTCTTATATGAACTTCTGGAAAATCCTGAAACCGGTGGTAGACTTGCTGGCACCCAAGCACTGGGCATAAAAAGTCCAAAACGCAAAGAAGCTGAAAGTGATTTTGGCCCCCTTTGTGCAGCTTTTGAGAGACATGTAAGTGTTGTACAAAGAGTACAAAAAGAGCTTACCCATCAACACGGGCAACACAAAGGTCATAAACATAGGCAAGAACACCCAGAGAGACATGGTGAACACAGATCTCATCATCGTGCAAGAAGTGAAGAACGGCACTCTCCTCAACAAGAGACACAACACCGCAGACATAGTCACTCAAAAGGAGGACAGGCTTTTGCTATGTAAAATGCATAAATTTTGGCTTTTCAGCTAATCTCTTAGCGCAAATCATTTTATATGAATTGCGCTGTTTTTTTGCGCAATATTATGAAATAATATCCATAAAAATAAACCCTGCAATTTTATATAACTTATTGATACAATTTCATAAAAAAGCTGTATAAAAGTCACAAACACCAATTACAATGTCTATGAATAGCGCAGAATCTTTGGAGATCATTCAAGCGGATGCCTTTTTGTATCAAAAACGATCAGAATATAAAGGTGAAGAATGCACCAAAGAGGTTTTCTAAAAATATTGAAAGGAAACATGCATGAAAAAACATCAGTCCCCCTCAACAACTCAAAGCCCAGAAAGCCTCTACGCACGGGTTAATAAAACAGACAGAAGACAACATCCGCAACATCCTGAAGAAGTTCTCTACGCAGATGTCACTTCAGGAAACAGAGGGCAAAGACCACAACGTCCAGACGAAGTCCTCTATGCAGATGTCACTTCAGGAAACAGAGGACAAAGACCACAACGTCCAGACGAAGTCCTCTATGCAGATGTCACTTCAGGAAACAGAGGACAAAGACCACAACGTCCAGACGAAGTCCTCTATGCAGATGTCACTTCAGGAAACAGAGGACAAAGACC
>NZ_JBEPLT010000035.1:0-4562 GCF_040545385.1 Bartonella japonica | reverse complement strand
GGGGTGTATCCTGTGAGGGTCGGGATACATCCCACAAAGGTTGGGGTGTATCCTGTGAGGGTCGGGATACATCCCACAAAGGTTGGGGTGTATCCTGTGAGGGTCGGGATACATCCCACAAAGGTTGGGGTGTATCCCATGAGGGGTGGGATACATCCCACAAAGGTTGGGGTGTATCCCGTGAGGGGTGGGATACATCCCACAAAGGTTGGGGTGTATCCCGTGAGGGGTGGGATACATCCCACAAAGGTTGGGGTGCGTCTTATGATGACCAAGACGTATCCCATGAGGGGTGGAGTGTATCCCGTGAGGGGTGGGATACATTCCATAGAAGCTAGGGTGCATCCTATATAGGTTGGGGTGCACCCTATAGGTTAGGTATATTCCGTGAAAAGATAGAGATAGCCAAGGATGTATGTTTTTTGTATTCTATACCGATTGGCTGTTGCATTTTCTACGGATACTCATCTTACCTCTTCAATCTTTAAAATGATTGTATGACAAGGTTAGCGAGTCGATATCATAATCAGCGAGTCCATATAGTAAAAAGAAAATGAAAAATCTACAACAATTTGGATATTTGGGTACCGTGATGTGGTCTTTTTTTGATTTTATTCTGTCTGTATAAATTTTAAAGATATGTTCTTACAAAATGCTCATCTTGAAAATTGCAAAAAGAAATATAATGAAACAGTATACAAGAGAGAAGGCGTTTAATAATTATTATTTTATAGAGTAAGATATCATTTATAAATATGTTTTATGAAAAATATAATTAAGTATATTTTATATCGTTATATAAACGTAATATTTTTATAAAAATTTTTTATTTTTCTCAAAATAGAGTTTTAATGAGAAGAATAAGTTTAAAAAACTGCTGATCGTTTCATAAAGCGGTAAGATGACACCATCTATTCGATAGATTTGAACAGATAAAGAATATTGCATACAGATCTACAAGAAACTACAATTTTTTATATTTTACTAAGAGTAAAGATAGTTCAATGAAAATGATTTTTGGTGAAGCACTTACCAATGAGGGGGGGATTCGTAGGGGAGCCGGAGGGTTGTTGTTGGTGCTGGAGGGTTGTTGTTAGCGCCGGAGAGTCGTTGTTAGCGCCGGAGAGTCGTTGGTGCCCGAGGGTCGTTGTTGGTGCCCGAATAATAAAGCGACTTTTGGGGCGCTCAATATTGTTCAGTTTGTTATCAGTCAGAATAATTTCTTATGAGGAGACTGTGGGTGAGGTGGCTTTCAGTGGTGTCTTGTTGTGCGGGTGGGGTGATTTTGGGGTTGGGGCGGATGCGTGGTTTTCAGTGGAAGGTTATCGATGGAGGTGGTGGAAGTAGTCTTCAATGAATTTTCGGGTATGTTTTGCTGTTTTCTGGTCCATTTTTGGGTGTTGATCCTTCTCTATCAATCGGGTTTTATACGGATTCATGTTTTAGTGTATGGGGGTATCGTTGGTATGGTTGGTTGTGTGAAACATTATGACTATTCAGTAATTATCTGGGAAAGGAAATTATCTCAAGCGGGGGATTATTCGGAATGTTTATGGTTTGCATATCCCCAATGAAATGCCAATAAGTCTAAACAATCTCGTAAATGGTCTGCAAGTGAGTTTTGTTTCCGTTTTGAGGTGCTTAAATCTTTGATTGCTTGATCATACCCAATAACCTTCTCCATAAGGGAATAGCCAAGAATACCAAGGTGGATTTTAATCGTTTTTAAATGATTAGATGCCTCTATTTGGCGTTCAATAGGATGTATGTAACCTTGGCTGCACGCAACCTTTTCACGCGTATAATCATAACTCATATGGAGGTCAGACTGACTTTGGCGCCAATAAATATAAAAGCGTTCTGCTGCCTTATATTGTGCTTTACTGATATGCCCTTTCGCGTATAAAAGCGCAATAGGGCGGCTTTGTGCATTGGCAATAGCTTTGATTTTTCGTGGGTTGCTCCAGCTTTCCGGGTGGGTTGGCTGAAAATAAGGATTGCTCGTTTCAACAAATATTTCTTGCGTTTTTAAGTGACCAATCTTCTGGTTCTCTTCACCGTTTTGGGAGAAAAGAGAAATTTGTATCTTTCTTTTATTTTTATGGTTCATATCATCTCCTCAAAAATAATAGTTTTGTTCTCTCTTTTAAAAATGAGACGTCCTTCATGTAGGGTTATGAAAAGAAAATTCTTATACGTGCTCTTTTAGGTAGATGGAGACATCAAAGTAATTTGTGATTTGTTGGGATGTTGTCTGTATTTATTGGTGAGGGATAGGGGGTGCGTTTTGTAGGTGGTTTTTGAGAGTGGTGGTGTTTTTGTTTAGGTATTCAAGATAACGACGTGACGTTAAAGAGTATTCAGAAGAGCAGCGATAACGATAGGTTTTCTGGTCAAACCAAAGACCAATTTTACCTTCAAAATCACCTGAACGTTGTTTCGCAATATTGATGATAACGCCAGGACGTTTTGCTAAATCTGCTTTTTCTTCTCCGCGCGATGCAGCACAAATTTTATCTTCTAATAATCGATTACGCCAAAGAGTGATAATATTAAAAGCATTCGCACCAATTTCTGATGCTCCTTTAATATCTTCAGTTCCAGGGATATCCAAACCACCTTTACGGGCATGGGCAACAAGATGAATGTGTACATTGTTCAAAATCGCCCAATCAACCATTTTATAAACGGCTTGTTCTTGTTTGGCATAATCATCAGAAGTAATGCCTAGCCGCATTAAACTATCGATAATAAATTGATCGCAGCCATAGCGTGCACGGCAATAGTCAAACACTTCTAATAATGCGTCAACACTCGATTTGCCAACATGTTCATAAAGAATAAGCCCATCGTCTAAAAAATGAAGAATCCGTTCAATCATCTCTCTTGTGGGTTGCTCGATACCTCCCGTTTGTTTCGTGAGACGGCGTAGAGATTGTTCTCCTTTCATTTCTAGAGAAGCTAAACAAAGACGACTCTTTTGAGAAATCCAATGGGGAATACAGTCTGATAACAGTTGACTCTTTCCAACACCACTCGCGCCACTCCATAGCGTTAACTCCGCTGGGCGGAAATATAGTTTGCCATGAAGTTTAGGGTAGGGAACCGTATAGCCAATATGCTGTTCAGTTTTTGGCCAAAATAACCCTATAACTTGCTCTTTATATTCTGAGGCCCGTCGTAATCCTTTGGGTGCAAAGCTTTTTGCTGATGAAAAAGAGGCTGCCATGGTGCTTGCATCAATCCCAGCAGTTAAGCAGTCATTCGCATCTTTGCGGGGAAGATGTACACGGTAACAACGGTGGAAACCAAGCCTACTAGCGATTTCACGTGCTGCTTCTTCACCCGGTTTATCCATATCGGTAGCTAGAAAAATCGTTTCAAAAGGCTCTAAATGATCAAATTCATTTTCAATCCAATTGTGCTTTCCTCCACTTCCTCCTCCAAAAGGTACGGAAACTGCCGGATATCCGTAGGCCGCTAAGGAAAGTGCATCAATTTCTCCTTCAGTGATGACAATTGTACGGTTTGTCGAAGAAAAAGCCTGTTTTGTAGGAAAAAGTGTGAGGTCTATGGCTGGGGCAGGTACTTGGTCTGCGGTGGGGCTGTGCGCTGTTGTTGTGGCAGATGCGAGGTTTGCGGTAGGGCTGTGCGCTATGGCTGGGGCAGATGCGAGATCTGCGGTAGGGCTGTGCGCTGTTGTTGTGGCAGATGCGAGGTTTGCGGTAGGGCTGTGCGCTATGGCTGGGGCAGATGCGAGATCTGCGGTAGGGCTGTGCGCTATGGCTGGGGCAGATGCGAGGTTTGCGGTAGGGCTGTGCGCTGTGGCAGGGGCAGGTGCGAGATCTGCCGTGGGGCTGTGCGCTGTGGCAGGGGCAGGTGCTTGGTTTGCGGTGGGGCTGTGCGCTGTGGCAGGGGCAGATGCTTGGTCTGTGGCTGGGGTAGGTGCTTGATTTGCAGTGCAGAGAGCTTGCCAGCCAAACAAAATTGGTTCGCATTGCGCTGTAGTCGGTTTTGTTTTTGCTCCCGCTTGTGCTAAACGTTCTTTTACCAAAGCAAGAGTGCCATCGGGCTTATAGAAGGGAAAAATAATTTTTCCGCCATCTTCTCCTATGCGGTAGCGCTGTAAAATCTCAAGTGGAATGCAACGCTCTTTGTTTAAGTAAGTTTTTACTAAATTTTGTGGGGTACTGCCTGTGGGAACTGGTGGGCGTCGATAGGAACGGTAGGGCGCCATAAAGGGTTTGGGACGTGCTAAATTGAGAGTGGCACGCGCTTCTTCTAAGGCTTGAGAAAGGCTGATCTTTTTAACTTCACACCAAAGGTCTAAAAGGTCTCCACCTCTTCCTTCTGCAAAATCATACCAAAGACCAGCTTTACTGCCGCTCAAGCAGACCGATAAACTTTGTCCAGATTCACCACGCGTGTTGCCTATAATCCAATTATTTCCACGGATGCTTCCTTGTGGAAGAAGCATTTCCACGATCATCCTTGCTTGTGATGAAAGCTTCTGTTTGATCTCAAAAATTGTGCTCATGTTTATTCGTCGTTGTAGTTGATAA
>NZ_JBEPLT010000034.1:0-5105 GCF_040545385.1 Bartonella japonica | reverse complement strand
AATCTTATTCCATGTCATGGGCTGTGGATAAATAGCCTTTTAAAAACTCTTTAAAAAAATTATCCGCTTTTTTTGCATTTTTTCTGCATTTTTTTCACCATTCATTCAAAATGTATTTAATAAGCTTCATTTAGATTCTTTTGAAGAGAATTAATTCAACAGAATATATCGTTATGGAGTGCTTTCTTTATGCTTCAATCTATTAAGTCCGATAATGAACACGTCACTTTACGCTCTCTCTTAGAGTATTATCGTCAAAGAGCTAAATCACCTCGTGAATTAGGAACCATGTTTGAAAACCTTGTCATGGCTTATTTGAGTGAAGACCCTCTTCAAAAGCAAGAATACGAAAAGGTTCAAACCTATTATGAATGGGCTAAAGAGCATGATGAAGATGGAACCGATATTGGGATTGATTTGGTCGCTACAATCCGTGATGAAGGAGGCTATGCGGCTATTCAATGTAAATGCTATGACGCTTCTCACATAATTAAAAAAGAAGATATTGATAGTTTTATTGCTGCCTCGGGCAAAAAGATCTTCACCCGTCGCATACTGGTTGATAGCACCGAAACAGAGTGGAGTGACAATGTTGAACGGACTTGTGAGGGGCAAGAAATCCGCCCTCAACGCATAAACCTTTTTGATTTGGAAAACAGTCAAATCGATTGGGGGGCTTATAAAGAACAAGGACAAGCCGTCCTTAAAGAGCAACCGAAGAAAAAGCTTTTAGATCATCAAAAAGAAGCCCTTGAGAAAGTCTGTGAAGGGTTACAAGAAGCAGACCGTGGCAAGCTGATTATGGCCTGTGGAACGGGCAAGACTTTCACCAGTTTGAAGATAGCAGAAACCATAGCAGGAACAGGCAAGCGTGTTTTGTTTTTGGTACCCTCTCTTGCTCTTATCTCTCAAACAATTCGTGAATGGACAGAAGATACACAAGTGCCTTTGCGTTCCTTTGCCGTGTGTTCGGATACACAGGTGGGTAAGCGTCGTAAGAATAAAAATGATGATGAAGCTGGTCTCGATGCATCAGACCTTGTTTTACCGGCTACTACCGATGCCAAAGAGCTTGCGCGTAAAGCCAATAAAACTTCTCTTGATGTAATGACCGTGGTGTTTTCTACTTACCATTCAATCCAAGTGATTTCGGATGCGCAAAAAAAGTATGATTTACCCGAATTTGATCTGATCATCTGTGATGAAGCACACCGTACCACTGGAGCTGTGTTAGGAACAGACAAGCGTGAATCTGAATTTATCAAGGTTCATGATAACAGCATCATTCGGGGCAAAAAACGTCTGTACATGACGGCAACCCCTAAGATCTTTACCGACAAGCTGAAAAAGAAGGCTGACGCATCTGATGCTGTTCTGGCGTCCATGGATGATGAAGAGCTCTATGGAAAAAATCTTTACACTTATACTTTTTCAAAAGCTCTAAAAGATAAACTTTTAACACCCTATAAAGTTATCGTCTTGGCTGTTGATGAAGCAATTATTAACGCAACGATTCAGAAACGCCTTAAAGATAAAAATTCCGAACTTATTCTTGATGATACAACCAAAATCATTGGCTGCTACAAAGCGCTTTCCCAAATAGAAAAGAAAGAAGAAGATGGCATAAAACCTATGCGTCGTTCTCTGGCTTTTTGTAAAAATGTCAATACGTCTCAACGAGTTAGTGAAGTATTCAATGACGCCATTGATGAATATCATAAATTTGTTCCAGAAAGTAAAACCTCCCTCAATTTTGAGATTGAACATATTGATGGAACCTTTAATGGCAAAAAACGTAATAAATTACTTGATTGGCTTAAAGAAGAGACAGATGAGAATAACTGCCGTGTGTTAACCAATGTCCGATGTCTCTCTGAAGGCGTCGATGTCCCTGCTCTTGATGCGGTTATGTTTTTACACCCGCGTAAAAGTCATGTGGATGTGATACAGGCTGTGGGGCGCGTGATGCGTCGCGCAGAAGGTAAAACAACAGGCTATATTATTTTACCCGTTGGTATTCCCTTTAATATTCCACCACAACAGGCTTTAGCAAACAATACAAAGTATGATGTCATCTGGCAAGTTCTCAATGCTTTGCGTGCTCATGATGACAACTTTAAAAACAAAATAAAAGCCTTAGAGCTAGACCAAAATGTTCGTCATGTGTTTGAGATTGTAGGGGTCACTTTTGACCCTGCTTCACAAGCAATGACCGCAGTTGTTGACGAACTCTCTTTCCACGCAAAATCGGAAAGTGCTGGGCTTCATATTGGTTCAGTAGCAAGTGAAAATTCTCATAACGATAAAGGACAAAAAGAATTCGAGTTTTATGTTGATGAATTATCGCGTGCTATTAAGCCCATCATTGTCAAAAAATGTGGAGAGCCTAATCAGTGGGGAAATTGGGCTGGCAATGTAGCTGCAATTGCACAAAATCATATTATTCGTCTTAAAAGCATACTCGCTGATAAAAAGAGTGAAGCCTTTCACGCTTTTGATGCCTTTCATAAAGAATTAAAGAACGGTTTAAATGACAGTATCGAACAAGAGGATGCTCTCGAGATGTTGGCGCAACACCTTGTGACACGTCCTATTTTTGAATCCTTGTTTGGTGGAAATGAGTTTGTGAGTAAAAACGCCATCTCGCAAGCGATGGAAAAGATCTTAAGAGAACTTGATAAGATGAATATTAAAGACGAAGCCAAAGATCTTGATAAATTTTATCAAAGTGTAAAGGATGATACAGAGGAGATTATTGAGACGCAAGCAAAACAGAATCTTATTATCAAACTTTACGAAGATTTTTTTACCAAGGCATTCAAAAAGACAACAGATAAACTTGGGATTGTTTATACGCCTATTGAAATAGTTGATTTTATCTTACATTCCGTCAATGATGTTTTAGAGCAAGAGTTTGGAAAAAGCTTAAGTTCTCGAGGCGTCTCTATTCTTGACCCTTTTACTGGAACGGGGACCTTTATTACACGGCTTTTACAATCCAAACTCATCAAACCAGAGGATATGGAATATAAATTCCGTCATGATATTCATGCCAATGAGATTGTCTTGCTAGCCTATTACATAGCAGCGATTAACATTGAATCGACCTATCATAGTCTTATGAAAGGAGAGTATATCCCTTTTGAAGGAATTTGTTTAACTGATACGTTTTTGATGCTTGAAGAAAAAGATTTCTTCACACACTATATGTTTGAGAATTCAGAGCGGTGTAAAAAACAGCAGGAAGTAGATATCCAAGTTATTGTTGGCAATCCTCCTTATTCAACAGGTCAAAAAAGTGCTAATGACAATGCAAAGAATACCCCTTACCCGATATTAAATGACCGTATTCGTGAAACTTATGCTGCTCAATCTAAAGCAAGTCTTAGGCAAGCACTTTACGACAGTTATATACGTGCTATCCGCTGGGCTAGTGACCGTATTGGTAATGCTGGAGTAGTCGGCTTTGTTTCTGGTTCTAGTTATGTAGAAAAGCCAACAATGGACGGTTTACGAAAATCTTTAGCCAAAGAGTTTACGAGTATTTATGTGCTTAATTTACGGGGGGATATCCGTAAAAATATGTTAAGTAATGGAGCTGCTCAAGAAGGTGAAAATGTTTTTGGCAATGGTAGTATGACCGGTATCGCTATAACGCTCTTTATCAAAAAGCCCAATGTGACTGAATCATGTAAAATTTACTATCACGACATTGGTAGTAATCTTACAACTAAAAGGAAACTTGAGATCCTTGACGAATTCTACAGTATTGATGGTATTACCCATGAACAAGGCTGGCAACTCATTACACCAGACAAGCATGGTGATTGGCTTGGTCAACGTGATGATAGTTTCAAGGCATTTCTATCTATGGGGGATAGAAAAGAACGTAATAAAAAGCTTTTTAAAAATTTTTCTTGTGGTCTAAAAACTAATCGTGACGCTTGGGCATATAATTCAAGCTGTATATCTCTTGCAAAAAATATGAGTAATATGATTAGTTTCTATAATAGCGAAGTAGAGCGTTTTAATAATACTTATGCACATTCTGATCGCAAAACACGTATAAATGCTGTAGATAATTTTGTTAACACGGATACAAAAAAAATTAGCTGGAGCCTTAAGCTAAAACAACAGTTAACAAAAGGAAAAGTTTTTGAATTTGAAGAGACATGCCTTATTCAAAGCCTATATCGTCCTTTTACGCAGCAATGGCTTTATTACAATCGCATCTTTAATGAAGCAGTCTGTCAAATACCATATATGTTTCCCATGGAAGATGTTATTTTAAATAGGGTGATACAAATTTCTTCTGTAGGAGCAAGAAGTGGATTTTCTGTTTTGATGACAAAAAGTTTACCTGATTATTATGCAATAGATAATGGACAATGCTTTCCAAGATATTTTTACGAAGACACTCCAGTTTCAAAAAGTAAAAGTGAAAAACAATCCCATTTATTTATGCATTCTACAGAAGAAAGCACAACTGTTGGTTTACAGAGGCATGATGCCATAACTGATGAAGGTCTAGACCATTTTAAAGCGGCTTATCCTAATGAAAAAATCACTAAAGATGATTTGTTCTATTATGTTTACGGTTTGCTTCATTCGGAAGATTATCGCTCTCGTTATGCTGATAACCTTTCTAAAGAACTGCCTCGTATCCCTTGCGTAAAAACTGCTGATGATTTTTGGAAGTTTGTAACAGCAGGACGTGAACTAGGTCATTTGCACATGAATTATGAAGATGTAGAGCTTTATCCAGTCACATTTAAAAAGGGTAATCCAAAATTAACTGACATTTCTAATCCCGAAAAGTTTTATTATGTAACTGAAATGAAATTCGCAAAAATTAAGAATAGTAAAGAGAAAGATAAATCAACTGTTTTTTATAACAGCAATATCACAATAACAGATATCCCTCTTGAAGCTTATGAATATATCATCAATGGCAAACCCGCTCTTGAATGGGTTATGGGACGTCAATGTGTTAAAACAGATAAAAAGAGCGGTATTGTGAATGATGCCAATCGCTATGCTGTTGAAACCATTGGCAACCCTGCCTACCCTCTAGAGTTATTTCAGAGGGTTATTACCGTAAGTTT
>NZ_JBEPLT010000033.1:0-5322 GCF_040545385.1 Bartonella japonica | reverse complement strand
TGGGAAAGTTGGGCGGGCAATGTGGCTGAGATTGCACAAAACCATATCACTCGTCTTCAAAATCTCCTTGCTGATGAAAGCAGTGAAGCCTTTCATGCTTTTGATGCCTTCCATAAAGAATTAAAGAACAATTTAAACAGTGAAATAAAACAAGAAGAAGCGATTGAGATGCTTGCCCAGCATCTTGTCACGCGTCCTGTGTTTGAAGCTTTGTTTAAGGGCAATGAGTTTGTACAAAACAATGCCATTTCGCAAGCTATGGAAAAGATCTTAACAGAACTCGATAAAACCAATATCGAGGAAGAAACCAAGGAATTACAAGAATTCTATAACAGTGTAAAGCTTCGAGCCTCAGGAATTACCTTGCCACAAGCAAGGCAAAATCTTATTATTACGCTTTATGAAAGCTTTTTTGCCAAGGCATTTAAAAAGACTACGGATAGGCTTGGGATTGTTTATACGCCCGTTGAGGTTGTTGATTTTATCATTCATTCTGTTGATGATGTGTTGCGTAATGAATTTGGAAAAAGCTTGGGTTCACGTGGTGTTTCTATCCTCGACCCTTTCACTGGAACGGGTACCTTTATCACACGGCTTCTACAATCCAATCTCATCAAACAAGAGGATATGGAATATAAATTCCGTCATAATATCCATGCCAATGAGATTGTTCTCTTAGCTTATTACATAGCAGCGATTAACATTGAATCGACTTATCATAGTATTATGAAAGGTGAGTATATTCCCTTTAAGCATATTGGTTTGACCGATACCTTCCGTATGCTTGAAGAGAAGAATCTGCTACAGGAATTATTCAAAGACAATAGTGAATATTTAGAGCATCAAAAGAAACTGGATATTCAAGTTATTTTTGGTAACCCTCCTTATTCAGTAGGACAAAAAAGCGAAAACGATAATGCAAAGAATACTCCTTATCCTATACTAGATAATCGTATTCGTGAAACTTACGCTGCTCAATCGAAAGTAACAAATATACGGGCGCTTTATGACAGTTATATCCGTGCCATTCGCTGGGCTAGTGACCGTATTGATAATGCTGGGGTAATCGGTTTTGTTTCTGGTTCAAGCTACATAGAAAAGCCAACAATGAACAGCTTACGAAAATCTTTAGCCAAAGAATTTACGAGTATTTATGTTCTGAATTTGCGGGGGGATGTTCGCAAAAATATGATGAACAAAAAAAATTCTCAAGAAGGTGAGAATATTTTTGGCAATGGTAGTATGACGGGTATTGCCGTAACATTATTTATTAAAAATCCCAATGTCTCTAGAGATTGTAAAATTTACTATCATGATATTGGAGATAATCTTTCCACCGAAAAAAAACTTGAGATGCTTCAGTACTTTGGTAGTGTTGATGGTATTACACGTAGACAAAGCTGGCGAATGATTACACCAGACAAGCATGGTGATTGGATCAATCAACGTGATGATAGTTTCAAAGCATTTTTAGCCATGGGTGCTAAGGGTGCTAAAAAAGGACATAATAAAAAGCTCTTTGAGACTTATTCTTGTGGTCTAAAAACCAATCGTGATGCATGGGCATATAACTCGAGCCTTGAGGCTTTAGGGAAGAACATGAGCAATATGATTGCCTTCTATAACAGCGAAGTGGAACGTTTTAACGATGCTTATGAACATATTGATCGCAGGATACGTAAAAATGCTGTAGACAATTTTATCAATACGGATGAGAGTAAAATTAGCTGGAGTCGTACTCTTAAACAAGAATTGGCAAAAGGAAAGATTTTTGAATTTGAGACTACATGTCTTACGCAAAGTTTGTATCGCCCATTTACACGACAGTGGCTCTATTATAATCGTGCCTTTAATGAAATGGTTTACCAAATGCCACGGATATTCCCTATAGGGCAGGCGGTTAAAAATAAGGTAATACAAATTTCAGGCATGGGAACTCAATCAGGTTTTTCTGTTTTGATAGTTAAGTCTATACTTGATCTTCATGTTGTACATAATGGTCAATGCTTTCCAAGATATATTTATGAAGACACTCCGGTTTCAAAAAGTAAAAGTGAGAAACAATCCCATTTATTTACAGAAGAAACTAAAACAGCTGGTTTACAAAAGCATGATGCCATTACGGATGAAGGGCTAGCCCATTTTAAAGCTGCTTATCCTAATGAAACCATAACAAAAGATGATCTATTCTATTATGTTTACGGTCTTTTGCATTCGGAAGATTATCGCTCTCGTTATGCTGATAATTTATGCAAAGAATTACCTCGCATTCCTTGTGTAAAAACTGCTGAAGATTTTTGGAAGTTTGTAACAGCAGGGCGTGAACTGGGTCATTTGCACGTGAATTATGAAGATGTAGAACCTTATCCAGTCACATTTAAAAAGGGTAATCCAAAACAGACAGAGATCTCTAATCCCGAAAAATTCTATTATGTAACTGAAATGAAATTTGCAAAAGCAGGTAAAGAGAAAGATAAATCAACAGTTATTTACAATAGCAATATCACAATAACAGATATCCCTCTTGAAGCTTATGAGTATATCGTCAATGGCAAGCCCGCTCTTGAATGGGTTATGAGACGTCAATGTGTTAAAACAGATAAAAAGAGTGGTATTGTGAATGATGCCAATCGCTATGCTGTTGAAACCATTGGCAACCCTGCCTACCCTCTAGAGTTATTTCAGAGGGTTATTACCGTAAGTTTAGAAACCATGAAAATCGTTAAGAACTTACCAAAATTAGAACTAAGAGAAACTGAATAACTTAAAAGCATGCTCACATAATGAGTGCGATAACCTCATAAGGGGGTATAAGGTCTTATAACTTGTAGTCTATACCCTTTTATACATTGCTTGCATACAATCTTTAAAAGGATAATTTATCATGCGTTATTCTAAAAAGAAGAAACTTGCACTTTTAGATACTCTCATTTGGATTGCTTCAAGATTTATAAGAAATCCACTCTTAAATAGAATTAGATTTTTTTACATTGCCGTTAAGAGATTATATCGCAATCTAAAATGATAGCTTTATTGTTTTCAAAAGCTTTGTTTAAAGAAAGTTATGTATATTCATTTCTTTATAGGTTTTGAAGGTATAAAAATCGTCAAAACCCCCTCAAAACCCCCTCAAAACCCCCTCAAAACCCCCTCAAAACCTATATTATTAGTTGAATTTAGAGGTTGTATTATCAATAGAGGTTGTTTTTTTAAGGTCTGTAAAATCTTAACACATTGAAATATAATGTTTTTATTTTTTATCGTTTTTTACATAATAGCAGCAACCGTTAAAACCCAAAAAAACTTCAAAACTCATAACCATAATGATCTTGATAACATTTCTTATGATTATAAACCTATCTTTTGAAAGGCTTTAAAGGATCACATGCTTTTCATAAAAAACATTGTAATCATTCTCTAAAATCATAAGTTTATCTATTCAAATGAACTGATAAATTCATTTTTTATAAGACATGTTTTAATCACTCACTCAAATGGTCTATTTTGTCAGTTCAATTTACTGACACATATATATTATTAATTGTATTTAAGGTTGTATTTTCGATATGGGTTGTATCTTAAAAAATATTAACCTATTGATATATAATGTTTTTTATTTTTACTCACTTAAAAAAAATAATATAGGCTCTAAAAGGAACTGACAAAACTGACACGGTCTATTAAAAGGGATTCACTAATCTCTATAAGTATCAATCTCTCTTTAGATGTTTTCATAACAGACTATAAATCACAATTATCATATTTATCATTTCTCTTATGAAAATAAAAAATGATGCCATGGCTATAAAAATATAACAGCTATAGAGAATGCGTAAAAATAACAGCCTCATTTGAATAAAGCAAAAATGCAAATGAATGCATTGGTTATAAGAGCGCGGTGCATATAAATAAATTGCAAATGCGTTATAAACAAAATTCACAAAAAAATCTAAAATTCATTTAGTAAAAAAATAGATAGGTTATAAAGATAAAAAAACGCATTATGAAAGCGTTTCTAAATATTATGAATGTATAGATTCAAAACATAACACAATCGCTTTACAAAGCCCATAATATAGCTTTAAAAGCATATAAATATAAAAGAAACAATTAATAAGCATAGGATATTATCAATACATAACGTATTAAAAAAATACAAAAAATATCAAAAAAGATAAAATATTAATTGACAATAAATACGTATTTTGTTATATAAATAATCAAGTGATCAAAACACTAAACATGTAGCGAAGAGGTTGCGATAAACCTAATCCTATTATAAAAACTGACTTTCTTTTATGCTTTTGTTAGCATATATAGTGATTTTGTCGGGTGTCGTTACGTCATACAATACTCTTTATGAGGAAAGCGTAACAACGGGACTACATGCCGTGTTTTGAGCGCCCGGCGCCCATTAGGGTGTCAATTTCAAAACATATAAACATGTAGGTTTTAATTATGACAAATATATCAAAAAACTCCCCTGTTCTCTCTTCCATTTCAAATGCAACCGCGCCTATTAATCAACAAGAGCCTGCAAAAAAATATGAATTTATTGATGATTATGAATATATCGATGGTCATTTCTTAACTCGTATCAGAGCTTTAAGAGATTTTGATGATGTTAAAAAAGGCGATTTAGGGGGGTATATCGAAAAGGAAGAGAACCTCTCTCATGAGGGTAATTGCTGGGTTTATAATAAAGCAAGGGTCTTTCAAAATGCACGCGTCTTTGGAAATGCTAAAGTCAAAAGCTTTTTTGTTGACGTTTATGGCAATGCACAAATTTATGGCAATGCTATTTTTGAAGGAAGAACATTAAAAGACAATGCTAAACTTTCAGGCAATGCTCATGCGAGCAATGCCGTTGTAATTGAAGGCAATGCACAACTTTATGATAATGCCTATGTAACTGATTATGCCTATATTTCTGATAACGCCGTGATTTGTGATAATGCCCATGTCGGAGGCAATGCAAAAATAAGGGGCTCTGCTTATATTTGTGATGATGCACGGGTTTTTGATGATGCCATGGTTTGTGATGCTCTTATCTCAGGGAATTCTTATATTCATAGCAATGCCTCTTTAACTGCTAATGAAGATATTTGTGATGATGCATATCCTGAATTTGGTAGTGAAGATGATTATTACCGTGATGAATATTATGCTGATTTTGAAGGGTATTATGACGATGATAGCGAATATGAAAGTGACGCTGCGTAAATAGACGCGCGGGCGCGGCGGGGGCGCCCTCCTTTAATCATTTCATCTTAAAATTTAAATCTCTTATATAAGGAATTGTGCTATGCAAAAAAAGTTTGC
>NZ_JBEPLT010000032.1:0-5348 GCF_040545385.1 Bartonella japonica | reverse complement strand
TTTGATTGTATATATCCATAAAGCTGCATCTTTCTTATCTCTGTCTAAAACGCCTCTCCCAGCACGAACAGCCTGCAACTCATTGTGGAAAATAAGTCCTGGAGAAACAGACAGTGATAATACCGCATCTGTAGAAGGCGTAGTTAAAAGGTTTGAAACTGATATTTCCTCATTTGATTGGAGAGAGAATTTATCTTGATGATGTGGGCGCAAAGTCATCTGATCGGATAGTGATAAATCTTCTGCAGAAATAACTGGCTGCTGTTTTTGATCAAAATGATCATGTTGACCAACTTGACGTGAGACATTAATAACCTGATCTTCTGAAGATACGACAGTTAAAGATATAGAATCACGCTGAGCTTCTCTCAAATGCCGAGGAGGTCTTGGCCTTGAAGGCTGTTCATTCTTTTTACCACTACCAACAGTCCCCCTCCTTCGAGAGGAACTAGAATCGCGTTGAGAGCTTATACCCACTCCGCTAGATGTATCATGTGAAAAAACAGTAGTCTTTGGTCTCTTACTCGTACGCCGAGGAGGAATACTTGAACATTCTGTATTTGCGGTTCCTATACCTAGATACCAAGTTATGGCATCACCACCATGCTCAGCTCTCCTGTCTCTTCTACATAACCGATACATATAAGTCCCACCATCAACAGCTTCAATTGCCTGACCAGAAAAGGTTTCTAGAGCAAAATTAGCCCCATTACCACTGCTTTGATCAGTAATTAATGGAATCTCAGTAAACAAACTATTTTTTTGAGAAAGAGGAGCTGTAATTTCACTACCTGAATCCGAAACACTTATTCTGTGGTTACCTAAGCCCTCATCGCTAATCGTTAGGTAATCGTTACGATCACTTCTGTCACTAATATTGAACCGAAAATGTAAATCACCTGAAAGCCTTTCAACATGAAGAGAAATATGGCGCGGATCATACCCAATAGAAGTAAAAATAACTGTCCCTCCTTCCCCACCTAAATCTTCGATTTTAATTTGAGGTCTTTCTACCTTACTCCGCTCTCCAACCAAAAATATTGTTTCAGAAACTCTCTCCTTTAAAGGAATCTCTTTTTTAGTGATACGGTCTGTAACATCACCAGCGAACAAATAAAGTCTTCCTCCTCCATTGACTCTTACTTCTCCAACTATATCTTTTGCACCAACATGTAACCATGATCTAGCATTCCCCTCAATTGTTAGAGTATCTGCAAACCCTCCAGGATATATCACTTGAACAGCAGTATCACTCAATCTAGTACCGTGTGCCTCTCCTCCCGCTAAAACATGCTGTCTACCATTACCAGAAACCACAGTTTCCATTGAATTTCCACCTTCTTTTCTTTGTTTCGCGTAGAGGTTTTGCTCACCGTTTTGTCCGACTTTTGTATGCCAAGCCCATGCACCATCATAGATATTCTGCTGCCCTATGGCTTCACCAGCACCAAAAACTGTAGTATTGAATGCACTGCTTTTTCTAACCACGTTTTTAAGATCAACATCATATTCTTCATGAACAAACTGCTTACCACCAAGGATTTTAGCCTCTACCGCATTCCCTCCGCGTGTAACTATTTGCATTCCACCTTTTTTAATAGTAGCACCTACAGAAACCGCACCATTATCAACAATTTCTACACTACCATCTTCGATCTTAATATTATTGCTCACAGAAACTATAGAGGTAGCCAATACTGAACCACTTGGTACTGTCCCTCCATTTCCCACATCCTCTAATTCTGTTAGCTCCCCATTTTTTTTCTCACCTGCATCTGCACCTTGCATAAGATAACTACTGATTATCAATACTGAAAAACCTAATCTGCATTTATGCCGCATCATCTACACTCCACTATTAATAATTAAACAAACATCCCTCTCCTACGTAGGTAGTTCACTTTAGTTTGTATCGTAATGTGTTTTATTTATGTCTAAATACACTTTTTAAGTGTATTATATTAATTAATACACGCATAAAGTGTGTGCTGAGGAGGTTATTTTAACCTAAAGTTGTACAACTTATAAAATACAAATTGTGCCCCTTGTATTAAGGGCACAATTTGCATTACTTGAAAAAAGAAAAGAAGAAACGATAGCGTTTTTAAGTAAAATGTAAGATCATTCTCGATGTTTCTAAACTTTTAAGAAAACTTAGTTGAACATTGAACGCTCTTTTTGAAAGGCAATCTTAAAGTTATTCAGTACCGCAACATCTAAAAACTATAGCGTAATCCTAAAATACCTTGAAGCGACTGCTTAATCTTATGTCCTTTTAAATAATGTGCTTCCGCATAAAACATCAATTTATCATTGACTGAATTGTTCAAGCCAACTCCCAGCTTACCGGCATTTCCTGAAAAGTCCGTGATAAATTTATGCCTATTATTAATTGTCGTATGATTATTATTTATATTCTCACGCAACCAAGCTGCCGTAATGTAAGCAGTCAATGCAGTTTCTGCATTTATAATGAATTCATGTCCTGCTGTTAATCCAACTTCACTACGTAATGAGGTTGATGAGCTTATATCAGCTGTCATTTTATTAGAAAGTGTGATTTTTTTACCTTCAATCTGTAAACCTGTTAGTTTGACATAAGGCTGCATCCAAGTATTTTGCGCTGGCTCAAAACGATAACCTAGTTCAAATGATCCACCGAACGCCCACTGATTAAAATTACTTTGAACGTCTAAACCATTCGTTGAAATAACCTTCAGATGATTTTGATAATAATTATATTTCAAAATACCGTCTATATACCACCTGCGATTATCAAAATAAGTTGCATAAGTTCCCATACTATAAGTGTTTAGATTGCTATCACCGCCTCTTGCATGGGAAACACGTGCCTGATCATAACTGCCAAAACCACCAACATACAAATCTCCATGTGTTAGTTCGTTTAACCGATCAGCACCAAATACAATACCTGTCTGCTCAAGCTTAAAATATGTATGATCTGCAGCAACACGTTCTCTGCTCTTAATTGCATAAGACCATAGATTTATACTTTTCCTGTTTTGCTCTAGAATTGCTCTGCCTGTACGCACAATTTCCATCTCATTGTTAAAAATAAGCCCAGAAGCTACCGCTGTAGAGAGAGTCCCATCAACTGAAGGAGTCGTTGATGACCAACCATCAGGCGCCAATGGATCTATTGGATTAGGAAGTGAAGATTCGGGTTCACTGATGCGATCTGCAGATAAAAACCAAGTTTTTCCATTTACATCCTTTCTCTGTTTCAAATTATACATATAGGTTCCACCATCAATCGCATGAATTTCTTCACCAGAGAAATCTGTCAAAGTAAAATGAGCTCCACCACTTTCATCCGTAATTAAATCACGCTTATTGGAAAAAGGATCCGTAATTTCAACTCCAGAATCAGCAACACTTATTGTATGATTGCCTTTGCCATTCTCAACAAAGAGATAATCACCACGGTTATGTGCAAGTGTGGTATTGAACTGAAAATGTAAACTTCCTGAAAGATTATTAACATGAAGCTGAGAGTAATACGGATCAGAACCAGTAAAAGCAAAAATAACACTACCCTTACCACTTAATTTCTGAATCAGAGAGCTTTTTCCATCAAACTCATCAGTGATAGAGTATAATTTTGTATTTTGTCCATTTAAAATAATATCTTCTGCTGTGCTATGATGTTGATCATTTCCGGCATAAAGATGCAAGTGTCCAGAATGATTCACCAAGGTTTTACCCTCTAATTTTGCTCCAGCATATACCAATGATTTTGATTCATCATTCATTGTTAGATTTTTTACAAATCCCTCAGCATATATCTTCTGACGAGCGGTCTCATTTAAAGTGACTCCTATAGCCTTACCTCCTTCTAAAACATGCTGTTGACCACCACCAAAGAGTTGCGTATCAAATGCAGAGCCACCTTTTATACTTTTATCCTTTTTTGCAATCTCTTGTATCCCCCCTCGCATAACCTTCGTATTCCAAACACTTCCTCCATCATATACCTTTTGTAGCCCTAATGTTTCTCCTTGACCATAAATTACGGTATTAGAAGCACTACTCTCTTTAATTTTCCCTCCAACATCACCTTCCCCGAAAACAAACTGCTCACCCCCATAAATTTCAGTTCCCTCTACTTTCCCTCCATTCCTAACAATTTGCTGTCCACCTTCTTTAACGATAGCATTTTTTGAAAAGCCTTGTTTTCCCTTGAAAGCCTCAACTCTTTCAATTCCACCATCTTCAATATTGCTATTCTCGCTAAGACCTCCTGCATAAACATAGATCTCGGCACCATTCTTTACCGTATTCCCAATAGACTTCCCTGGATCATCTATCTCTCCATCATTGGAAATGTAAGCTTTACCATCATGATCGAGTACAAAATTTTTTAGAACTGCTCCATCCTTAATAAAAATAAGTTCAGATTTTTTACGTACTGAAATATTTTTTCCAGCATTGCTATCTTTCTCCGGCACTTTACTGGTTAATATTTCTCTCCCTTTATTCATAGTGACATCACTGAGCTTTTCAAAAGATCCTGCTCCACCACGCGTCTTTAAAATAACATCACTTTTAGATCCTCTAACTTCTATACATTCTTCTGTTTTTATGTCCTGGTTATATTGATTATGGAATGTTTTCCCATTTACACTATAACCTAACTGACAAAGAAGCTGTGTCTTGCTTTCACCGGCAACTGCTGCTTGTACAAAATAGCTGCATAGCATAAACATCAAACAATTTTGTTTCCACTTGTATTGCATAGATATATCCTCCCCCATTACACCTGAGTAAACCTCAAGCGTAATTAGCTTTGAAAAATATAATTTCAACCTAACGTTGTAACAATTTCTTTTAACACTTTATTAATAGTACAAAAAACTGCTTTTTATATTCTACTAAATCCTTGATTCATCAAAGATAACATCAAGCAAAATCCATATTGCTTTTTTGACATTTTTTCAAAAAATTTTATCAAATAGACAGGAAGAAATATGAAAGAAAACACACACCACTATAGAATATACAAATTATCATGAATAATATAATCTATTTTCTCTCAAAAGTTATTTGTTAGCGATCCCATGAGATATTTAGTTTAAATAGCCCAACATGCTAAAAGCGATCAAAAAACATACTGCTAGAAACTATAGCGTACACCTAAAATACCCTGAAAAGCCTGTTTCATTTTATGACCTTTAACATAATGGGCTTGCGCATAGAGCTTTAATTTGTCACTGACTAAACTGCTTAAACCAGCTCCTAACTTACCTGCATTCCCTGATAAGTCCGTGATAAATTGATGCTGATGATTAATCTCTGTCTTATTATCATCTTTATTCTCACGCAACCAT
>NZ_JBEPLT010000031.1:0-5503 GCF_040545385.1 Bartonella japonica | reverse complement strand
AAAAATGTGGATTCCTAAGTGGATTCATATAAAATTTTATCCAATAAATAATTGATATTATTATATTTTTATGCAATGCGCGGTGGAGAAGGAAGAAGAACACACCGAAATTACCTTACGGCGCATCAAAGTAAAAGACATACAAGCCATTGATAAAAAAGAAGCGACAGATCAGGTGGTAACTATGATCGCACGTCTTTCTGAATGGCCGCATGAAGCTGTTGGCGAACTTGATGGTGGTGACATGGCAAGTATCGGAGATATTTTGGAATCTTTTACCAAACGGCGGGGGACCTAGACTGGGAAACCGCCGCAAAGCTGATAGCCGATATTGCTATTGTGTTCCATTGGTCTCTTTCAGACATGATGGAAATAGAACCGCGAGAATTAATATTCTGGCGCAAACAAGCAGCAGAAAGGTATAAAACAAAATGAGTAAAAAAGTTGCCAATGCAAAGGTCAAATTATTTCTTGAAGATAACCTCACGGCACCTCTCAAACGTGTTCAAAAAAAATTTGATATATTGTCAAAAACACTCTCACATAGTTTGGGTATTCCCCGCTTTTCTGCTGCAGTAAAAAACATGACCAAAAGCCTGCATGGCGTTCAGGGAGCTCTTGGCACAGCAGCAAGCCGTGCTTCGGTTTTGACTGGTGCCTTAGGTCTTGCTGGTGGTGGTCTTGTGGCAAGTTTGGCTGCCGTTACCATGAAAACCATGCATTTGGGGGATAGTCTTCATCACGCATCACGACATTTGGGTATGAGTGTTGCGTCGCTTCAATTATGGGGCGACGCGGCAGACAATTCAGGCACTTCTGCCGAACGCTTTCAACAATCCTTAGCCACTTTAAATAGGCGTTCTGCGCAAGCTTATGCAGGACAAAAAAGAGGTATTATGGGCTTTGAAGCGCTTGGAATTTCGGTGAAAGATGCTTCGGGAAAACTCAAGTCAAATTCGGCTTTGTTGGAAGAAATTACCGACAAGATGAGTAAGATGAAAAATCAAGCACAAAGACAGCATATTGCTGCTCTGCTGTTTGGTGGGGATGGCAAGGAAATGGCCGCCATGCTTTCGCAAGGAATGGAGCCCATTAAAGAACTGTTTGAAAAGGCACGAAAAGGAAAATGGCTCATAGGTGCCGATGTTGCGCGTTATGCAGCAGACTTAAGTGATAAGATGGGAGCATTTAAGAAAAAAATAGGTGGTGTCACCAATTTTATTGGTGCACGTTTTATGCCCGTAATTAATGATATGATCGATGCTTTTTCAAAGCTGATTGATGAAAACCGAGATCTCATTCAAACAACCGTTTCTAGTTGGGCCAAAAAACTAAAACAAACTTTGAAAGATTTGCTTAATCCTACCTCTGATTTGAGAAGAGGCATTAGTGATCTCACAGAAAGAATTAAAGGCTGGTTTCGTTGGATGGAGCCTCTGATTGGTGAAATCACTCTCTTCAAGGTAGGGGTTGTGGCGCTTAGTGCGTTCATTTTTGGTCCACTTATTGCATCCTTAGCTGCCGTTGGAGCATCTTTTGTATCGCTTGGTATTGCAATCATGACAACTCCTATAGGCTGGCTAATGGGTGGCATTATGGCATTTTTTGTACTCTATAAATATTGGGATAAACTCAATGGCTGGGTGGCTGCATCTTTGGCTGTGGTTGGATCCGTTCTTATAGCTTCAGTTATTCCAGCAATCATTGCCGTTGGAGCATCTTTTGTATCGCTTGGTATTGCAATCATGACAACTCCTATAGGCTGGATCATTGCTGGTATTGCAGCCCTTGTTGCTGCTGGATATCTCCTCTACAAAAACTGGGACACAGTCGTAAGTTTCATAAGCAAGTTATGGGATTATTGTTCCAGTTTGCTGAGTGATGCTTTCAATAATCTCTTTACTCTCTTTAAAAAGTTTTCACCACTTTCTTGGATAGCGAAAGGCATCAATGCATTAATTAAATGGCTTTTTGGCATCGATTTAATGGCAGCAGGATCCAAACTGATTAACGGGCTTTGGGAGGGCATTAAAAGCAAATGGGACGATCTGTATAACGGATTTTGCAATATGATGAATAAATTAACCAGCTGGATGCCTGATTGGATGAAAGAAAAGCTTGGTTTTAATGTTTCAATCAATAAAACTTCAACTATTAAAACCTTTACTGATGAAACCAATGATCGTGCAAAAAAAATGCTTGATACAACAGTGGTTACAAATACCCCACCTGAAAAACACAAGAGTGGCTTTAATACAGGTGTCGCTGAAACAAGACATATGGAAGCTCCAAATGCAAAAGTGAGTGGCTTGAAAGTTTCAAAGCCAATTAAGGCTCATAAATCTGTGGAAGTAGATGCTAGTGTGACCATTACAAATTTAAATATTTCAGTACCAAATGGTCTTAAGAATGAAATCAGAGACGCAGTTAATCAAGCACTTGAACGCTATGCGAAGCAGCAACGCTTGGCTATAGCCTCCAGTCTTTCGGATTAAATATCATGATGTTAGCTTTGAGTGGTTTTATTTTTTCGGTTGAAACAGCAGCTTATCAAACACTTGATATGTCTTATGGTGTTCCATGGGTCGAGCAAGGACGATTGGGACGAAAGGCAGCTCTTCAATTGCCAGCAGTTGCAAACGCGGAATTTTCTTTAGCTGGTGTGATTTATCCAAATTTCAAAGGAGGACATAGACAGCTCGAGTATTTACGGCAAATAGCGCATATGGGACCTCATATCCTCGTAACGGGTCAAGGAAAAATCTTAGGCAAATTTGTCATCCTTTCTGTGGAGGAAAAACAAAGTGTTTTTCATCATAATGGTACCCCTAAAAAACAAGAATTTACGATAAAATTGAGAGAATATGGTGAAGATAAATGAGTGATCTTTACATAACCAAAGATGGCGATATGATTGATGCCATTTGCTGGAAATATTATGCCAAAGGTCAACAGGCGCTTGCTGTTGAACGCGTTTATGCAGCAAATTTGGGACTTGCGGACTATGGACCCATTTTAAAAGCAGGCATCACAATATTGCTACCTTCTTTACCTTATCCAAAAGCGACACCGGTGATTAGAATTTGGGGTAGTCAATCATGAAACCTTTTTGCATGGTTCTAGCAAATGGTGAAGACATTACAAAATCTCTTATGGATTATGTTTTATCAATTGAAATTACCGATGAAGCAGAAAACAAAAGTGATCGTATTACTATAGAACTTGATGACCGTGTACGTGAGTGTGATAATGGCTTTCTTGATATCCCTTTAATCGGGACGGTTATTTCTGTGACACTTGGTTATGAAGGTGGCAAAACACGCGCTATGGGCGCCTATCTAATAGATGAAATCTCTGTGAGCAGCCCACCACAAAGCTTAAATGTTACAGGGCGTGCGGCATCAATGAACACGTCTTATAGAACACCAAAAAGCCAATCCTATCATCAGCAAACTCTTGGCAGTATTGTTCAAGAGATAGCAAAGCGTAATGGCTACATTCCAAAAGTTGATCCTTCTCTTGCAAAAATTGTTGTGCGTCACATTGATCAAACGGCTGAAAGTGATATGGCTTTTGCTACACGCCTTGCAGGAGAATACGATGCGGTAGCAAAGCCTGTTGATGGTAAACTTGTGCTTGCCAAACGAGGTGAAGGTAAAGCCATTACTGGAGAAGCACTTCCTATTGTTGTTATTCATGAAAAACACTGCACGTCTTGGGATTTTAAATACAGCGCACGAGACGAAGCAGGTGCAGCAAATGGCTTAGAAACAGATGTAGGAGATGACCAAAAAGCTGCAGCTAATGCACAAGCATCAGAAGAGATGGATGATGATGCAAACTCCATTCATATGGATGAAAATGATAGAGAAGCACTATTATCACCTGAATTGGAAAAATCAGAAACAACATTTAAGAAAGAAAAGGAAGAGGAGGAAGAGAAAAAAGGCGGTGTACTTGCAACCTATCATGATATTCGCACTGGTGAAAAAAAAGAAGTCAAAGTTGGTAAACCGCCGTTTCATGAACTCAAATACACCTACCACAATCAATCAGAAGCTGTTGCAGCCATTGCCGCTTATCGCAATAAATCATCACGTGGTAAGTCTTCTTTTTCATGCGATATCAGTGGTGATCCTTTTGTACAAGCAGAAGCCAAACTCGTTCAAAATCCGTCTTTTCGTCCTTATATCCCAGCAGAATGGCGTATCAAAAGTGTCAAACATAAACTTGATAAAACAGGTGGTTACACCACAAAAATAGAGTGCGAACTTTTTGATGAAAAACAAGAAGATGCAGCTGAAAACGTTACAAACACAACACCAAGCAAAGATGATACCCTTGATCCAAACGCCCCACCCAATGCATACGACGAAGGCGAAGACGTAATCCATATGGATGAGGAAGATATATAAGAAGAGAACTTAAATAAAAAAAATACCTAAAAAATTATTTAACTATTCCTAAAAATACAGCCAAACAGCGTTCAATTTCTACCATTTTATCTGCATGAATAGAGCCGAAAACTGTACTAACTTTTTCATATCTTACAGTCATAATTTTATCAATCATTACTTGCGAAGGCTTTTGTAAACCATTTTTGCTATCTGGATGGAGAGTAACACGAAGTAATGGTGCTGCAACAAGTGTACTTGTAATTGGCAACACTGTTAGGCTCGTATGTTCACTAAATTGATTAGCTTGAATGATTAACGCAGGTCTTGGTTTACCAAAATCGCCTTGCATAGCTATTGTTACGAGAGATCCACGCATCATTCTGTCCAGCCATCAATATCTCTTAAAGATTGATCCATAAATACTTGCATGGAAGCATCACCTTTGTCCATTTTTGCTACTAAGCGACATTGACGGCGGCATTCTTCTACAAAGTTCGGTTGGCGTGTATCTGGCACCCAAATCTGCATTAAGCGCAAACCTGCTTTTCTTTGCGCATTGCGATGTTTTTGAACCCGTTGATTAACGTGCATTGTACCCATAATAAAATCTCCATTATGTTTCATGTAACGTATAACACAGAAAAAAGTTACATGAAACGAGATTTTTAACAATACACAATGACTACAATTTTAGATTTTCACCTGTCCCCATCTTGTATGGGGATTTTTTTATGGAGAAGCACATGCGAAAAATATCACAAGAAGGTCTTGCTCTTATCAAGCAATGGGAAGGTCTGCGTTTAGATCTCACACAATACACAAAAAACACAATAAAGTCAATAGTTTGTTTGTAATTATTTTATATGAATCCACTTAGGAATCCACATTTTTATACGTAATTCATTTGACTATTTTTTATAGAAGATTGCCATGTATGAATAGAGCATAAAAAGCAAATCATGACGTAAATATTATAACGCATGGGTGCATTCAAATGAAATGAAAAGCCGATATCACTCATAACAGTTTATAAATTTTATGATACGTTTTTATCTCAGCACAAATCACATTGTTAAAAATTCAATCGTTTGAAATTATCGATAATA
>NZ_JBEPLT010000030.1:0-6180 GCF_040545385.1 Bartonella japonica | reverse complement strand
TTACCGTCTTTATCGAGTTGATCTTGAAAGGTCATACCATCGAATTGAGAATTAGATTTAATGATCTTAATCCACCCATCGATAGAAACAACGGGTATGATGCCGCCGCCTCTTTTAGGGAGTGCATATATTTCTTTAGTTAATGGGTTTAATCCATAAGTATTAGCTACAGATATAAAAGCAGCAAATTCTTCATCAGAGAAGTTATGATTGATACATGTTTTGATAATTGTTTTACGAAATTGATCATGAGAAAAACCATATTTGCTTGCCATTGTTGTTAAAGGAGAATTTATCATATTTGTTTCCTTGATTTACGCGTAACTCACCCGTGGCGTGAATCACGCATTTGTTAAAAGAGTTATGTTGTTTTGTTAGAAAGTTGGTTTAATGCATGTTTTGTCTTTTAATTTCTTGAGACAGCAAGCCCATTCCTTTAGTGGTAATTTTTGCAGCGGGTATGACTTTTTCTGCTCCCTCTGTTGTTTGAATAGTATAGGTTGAGCAGTCCATTAGTCCTTTTTGGATTTTGTCTTGATAAGGCAACAAGTGAGCTCCGAAAGTGCGTCGATAAACCCATCCTTTTTTCTGCAAGAAGAGAATGAACTGTTTTGGTTGCATTTCGAGAATTTTAGCCGCTTCAGTCAGACCGAAGAGCCCATCATGGCGTTGCAAGCTTTCAAGAGCAGCTGCTTTTGGTTTTAAATCTTCAATGATGCTATCTTTTTGATTTATTTGTCCTTGTAGGTAATTCAAAAAGCCAATCATTGCTTGTGGACTTGAGTAATCAATTTGCGGTGTTGTTGCTTGCTTTGCACGTCGCTCGCATTCGATAAAGTATAAACGAGCTTCTCTACCTTTTTGATTATTTTCTAACATAGAAAGTTCTTTGGCTACGTTTAGAGTTAGGTGATAATCTTTACGATTGTGACCACCCCTACCTTTGCTCGCCAAATTTGGCGAGCAAACAAAGTCTTGATTTTCTACCAAATTATATTTTTTGATACGATCAGTAATCCAATTGGAAAAGTCTTTACCTACCTCCAAAAAGTCGTGTAATTCACGAGCATTTACAGTTTGAACAGTTACTCCATTAACCGTGTTATTTGCGATAGCGATAGGATTATTCATAAGTTCATTCCATTTAATGATTTTATATGAAGAAAGAGGGGGCGCTTTTAGAAAGGCGCCCTTAAGAGTTTTTAAAGCACATCACAAATACGCAACCGGTGTTGTTTTTCGTAAGAACCATACTCGGCATCTTCATATTCACGCCGTTTTATATCCTCTAAGAAAAAATCATACGCATCGCTGTGTAGAATAAAGTCGTGAAGTTTTGTTTCCTCAAAACACCGTTGCTCATATTTTTGAATGTAACATTCAGCAATCTCTTCAGAGATATCTTCACAACGGTTTGTTGTTGGTTCAATACGGAAGATCTGAATAGCATTATCAGCTTCATCAATAAAATTGATAATGTCACTTTCTTCGTGAAAAGGTCCAGATTGAGCGAGATTGTCTCCCTCGTCCATACACATTACTAAGAGAATTTCATCAGAATTTATAAAGATTGGTTTTTTCATAATTGCCCCTCCCTAACGCCCCTTGGCGATTGTTTGTTTGTGGTTTATGAAAATAAAATACGTTTATCGTAATTAAATGTCAACAGAAAAATTACGATAAACGTATTTTTTTATTTTTATAATCCACATGATTATTTATTATCTTAAAATTTAAATGGGGAATTTATGTTGGACTGTGAAAGAAACAAACAACTAACTGTAATGATGAATAAATTAACTAAAAGTGAAAAAATAGCTTTTATAGATTTCGTGCTGCGAGCAAAGATTTTAAAAGATCCTCGACAATCTTTTTTTCAGAATCATTTGCTTGAGAATACAAATAAAGAAAATCATCAGAACAAAATCCGGAAACAGGTGAAGAATCTTTAAAAAACTCCATAATTTTAACAAGCTCATCAGCTTTAACGTCTCTCATTTCTTTGTTAGGATCAAGATTGACAATATTAGATATAGCTGGTCTGCGTACTCCAAGATGGGCTGCAAGTTTTGCTTGACTACCACGGCCCATTTTATCGAGTTCTTGCTTTATCCAAATTTTTAGCTCTCTTTGTTTAACCATACTTGAGTTATTTATCATTTTTAAAAACCTTACAATATTAAAAAACAGAAAAATACGTTTATCGTATTGACTAAATGTTTCTTATATCGTATTTTGTTGGCTATGATAAAAGCATATACAGAAACAGCAAAACTTATAATTACATATCTTGGCGGATATCATAAGGTTGCAAATATCATTAATCGTAATGTTATTGTAGTTAGAAAATGGGTGTATCCTTTTGAAAAACGTGAAGGTAAAGGCGGAATCATTCCAGCTAAATATCAAGTGATGCTCTTAAATTACGCGCGTGAGCACGGGATAGATTTGTGCCCTGATGATTTTTTTTATCCCGAGCGCTTGCAAAGATTAATACAAGAAAAAATACCACTCTCAACGTCTTCTTTTGTCAAGGTTTCCACTGTTTGCATGAAGCCATGTGAACAAAATGAAATGTTGCAATCTCAATATGAAGAAAAGAATGAACATCAACAGCAGCATTCACACTCTTAAAGAAGAAAGATCATGAGAAACGGAATATTGAAGAAGATTTACACCCAGTTTTGTAGATTAATAGGTTGCAATACGAAAATGAAGAATGGAGGCAGATTGGTGGAAGAATGGAGAAAAGTACCATATCGTGACTGTAGCGTAGAAGATCTTGTGAAACGACACGAAACTCACACAACAATTCTTAAAAAACGAGAAGAATGGCATAAGTCAAAATTTGATAGTTGGATGAGATGGCATGAAGCCACTCTTGCAGAACGAGATAAGTCAATTGAACAACAGCAAGTAGTACTTGAAAACCTATCCACTTTAATTAAGCAAAAAAATAAAACGCTGCATAAACAAAGATTAAAATTGGATTTACAGATGAGAGTTATTGATGAATTAAATAATAAAATCAATTATTTAATCAACAAAAAAGAAGAACCCAGATTGACGGATTTTGTTTTTGCAGGAGAAGTTTTTTAATTCTGGTGTCATTAATCCCAAAAATGAGGGTCGTTAATTAAAAGCGGATCTTTGGGATTAACTTCATAATAAGTCTCTTTTAAACGTGGATATGAAGCCCAAAAATGAACGGTGAATGTTTCCTCTGGATTAACAATTGAAGTGTGTTCAAGTGTAAAATTTGCAATGTTGCGAGAATTAGGCTTACGGCAGGTAATCATGAAATCTAAAAAAGTACAGCGTTTAGCGGATATAATAAAAAAATTTAAAGCATACTCTGATGAAGCATTTGATTTTATATTTTCGGGACATAACGCAATGAGTTTGGGCGTTGTCCTTTTAATAACGAAGTGCCCCTCCGAAGACTCAAATTTCCATTGAGTAAAAGGACAAGCGTTTTTAACAAACTTAAAGGGACTGTTTTTCGATATGCGTATATTCTTTATCATCATATCTTGTGTCGTAAGATTTTTAATGCACAGCTTTACCTTAACATGGGGAGTACCTTTATATTCTTGTGGGAGGAATATTGCCTTCAATTTTAAATATGGTCCCAAATCCCGTGCTTTTTTATCTTCTAATAGAATAGCTGTCTGGATTTCTGATGCTATAGTTTGTCGTTGGAAGATTTTAAGTTGTTTTTTTAAGCTTCGTTGTTGCACAAAAAGTGTCACTATTCCAGTAACTACCGTGGCAATGATAGGAGCGATCGTAGAATTATCACTTATCCATTGTAGCAAAAATACAACACCATCATTTATCCAGTGCCATAAGAATATAGCATTATCAACTATCCATTTTTGCACCATATCTTGCATCAGAACTCCCCCCAATTTTTTAGAATCACTGGGAGGCTACTTTTTCAAAAACATTTTTTCAAGACAGGCAATCACAGCATGCTCTGTCATAGTACACATATAAATATGTAAAGCCTTAAGGGGGGATAATGATCATTAATGCACAAACCATTCTTTGTCTTGATCTAGGCACCAAGACTGGGTGGGCGATCTGCGGTGCAGATAATAGTATCATTAGTGGTACTGTTAATTTTCAATCCCGTCGCTTTGAAGGCGGTGGGATGCGTTATTTACGCTTTAAGCAATGGCTGACAGAAATGAAGCATACAGCGGGTGGCATTGATGCGGTGTATTTTGAAGAGGTGAGGCGTCATGTTGGTACGGATGCAGCACATGTTTATGGTGGCTTATTAGCAACCTTAACAGCGTGGTGTGAACATCATCAGATACCATATGAAGGCATTCCTGTTGGCACAATTAAGAAAGCGACGATAGGCAAGGGGAATGCATCGAAAGAAGAGATGATAGAGGCAATGCGTTCTAAAGGACACGTGCCTTGTGATGATAATGAAGCGGATGCTTTGGCAATTTTATATTTAGTTAAGGAAAGGGAAATTGGGTATGGCAAATAAGTCAGATAAGTTACCATGGACAAGGCTTTTTGCTGAACAGTGGGCAGTTAAACTCTTTCAGGTACCTACGTTTGAAGGTAATGTTTATATGCGATTGCGGTTGCAAATGTTAATTACTCGTGAACCTCTTTTAAACGATCTTGAGCTTCTAGCCCATTGCGCTGGCTGTTCAATAAAAAGATTTGAGAAGGCATTAGACTATTTAATCAGAAAAGGTCATATTATTTGTTTAGAAGATGGTAGCTTGTGGAATTCAGACGTTGAGGATGAGTTAAATAACTCAGACGAAACTTTCAATAAGTATGCAGAAAGATCTGCAAAAGCAGCCAATACGAGGAAAAAAAATCAAAACGAATCCTCAGGAGGTCTTAAGGAATCCTCAGGAAGTCTTAAGGAATCCTCAGGAGGTCTTAAGGAATCCTCAGGAGGTCTTAAGGAATCCTCAGGAGGTCTTAAGGAATCCTCAGGAGGTCTTAAGGAATCCTCAGGAGGTCTTAAGGAATGCAATAACAATAACAATAACAATAACATTAACATATATAATAAAAAAACTAATACTATCGTATTAGCAAAAAAAGAAATTGAATTTGAAGATTCAGAAATCACTGATTTGGTTGAAGAGCCAATCGAGGTTGATGCTTGTGAAAGCCAATCAGATCAAATTACAACCTCATTAGACAGCCCACCTCCTATTCACGAGCAAAAAAGCGTTCCAAAGAAAGCCAAGCGGTCAAAAGCTAATCGAGGTTGTCGATTGCCTGCGGATTTTGAACCCGATTACGATTTTGCAATCAACGAAGGCTTGCCTCCAGAGCGTGTGAAAGTCGAAATCGCAAAATTTAGAGATTATTGGAAAGCCAAGTCCGGAGCCAATGCTACCAAAACAGATTGGCAAGCAACGTGGCGTAACTGGGTAAGAAATTCAAAAGATCATAAAAATAAACAAGGTAGAAATTATGGAAATTACACTCAAAGGCAAAAAAGCATTGGTGAGCGCATCGCAGACAGCATCCTCGATATTGGAAATCGAGGGTACTTTGAAGCACATTCACGAGATGTTGGCTCCGGGCTTTCCGTTGGTTTTGAAAGATGGCAGCAAACTGACGAAACAGCAGGAAGCAATTGCTTTAGAGGCTGGTGACCAATTGCAAGAGTTATTCGCAGTGAAAGCAAGCAAAGAGGAGATAGCAAAAGCACTTCGCATGCTCTCATGTGGCTTGAAAATATCGCAGCAATCCGATCATGAAGGCATGGCGTTGACTTATGGGATGGTTTTGGAAAATGTCTCTGCGTGGTCACTGATGACAACGGTTAAACGGATTTTATGCGATGAGATAGATGGTTTATCGGATACGTTTTTTCCGAGCACACGCGAACTCGTAAGGTTGTGTCGTGATTTGGAAAACGACCTTTTGAGAAAAGCCAATCTTGTACGCAATGCTACTTTGAGATTCCGTGAACAGCAGTTGAAAGAGCAAGCAGCGAAAGAGCCTTCCAAACCCCTTACATTTGTTCAAAAGCAAAGGCTTGAAGAGGCTTTAAATGGCATCGATAGGATAGTAAAACACATTGATTAAGTAGCAAAATAGTGAAAAGTGGTGATCGTTTTGTGATTAGACATGCGTTTAAATCGACAAAAAGATACCGTACAGAGCGATTTAGATTTATTTTGA
>NZ_JBEPLT010000029.1:0-6813 GCF_040545385.1 Bartonella japonica | reverse complement strand
TCAACGGTATTTTCAAATTGTTGCAAGTCCTGACAAAGAAACTCTTCTGCTTGCTTTTCAGTGATGGTCATGCCTTTGTGAATAAAAGGTTTTCCGGCACTGCTGGTATGTCCATAACCGATTGTCCATACACCAATGGCATCTTTATAGGCATTTAAACGCAGACCTTCCCATTGTTTAATGAGTGCAAGCCCTTCTTTAGATATTTTTCGCATACATTCCTCCATAAAAAAGCCTCGCATCAAGCGAGGCTGTACTGAATATAAAAATCCATTTCTTTCCCAATTTCTAAGAACAAGAAAAAGATGAACTTTGATTAAATCATAAGGTTAGCGGTTGGTGGCGATGCCTAGCGGTTGGTGGCGATGCCTAGCGGTGTGAGTGGTGGAAAAGACAGTTTGATACATGCAATGTAAGAAATATGCCGATGAATGAAGTTGATAATAGAATATATCATATTTCAAATACACTTCACCATCCTACTGTCTTAAAGGACAATATTCTAAAAACTTCAAACATTAAAGGTGAAATTACAAAACAGTAATAAATTTTGATACTATAAAACCTACCCCGCAGACGTCATTAAATACTATTTTTCATATTTTGTCAATAGAAAAGTGGTATTTAATGTTTTTGAAGCGGTTCACTTGTTACGCAGTAAAGCCTATCTATTTCATGTGTTTATGCGAAAAATCTGTCGTTTGAATGAGAAAGCTTTTTCAAATACGCAAAAAAACAATTTTCTCTTCTTTGGGAAAAAAATCTGGTTGTATAAAGATTAAATTATAAGATGAGTTTCCGGAGCCGGGGGGCAAACCTTTTGCACATAAATAGTCGTTTCTGGCTTGTAGATACCGTTGGTTATTGGAGCGGTGGTTTCTAGGATGATTTGGAAATAATTTCTTAAGCCGTTATTCCATTCATAAATTTTCCGTAAGATGCTTTCCATAAGATAGTATCAATGCTTTATATAGGGACATAATACGGAAATGTTGACGCATCTGTATTGTCATGGAGATTTTTATTCTTACGTTGTACCTTCAAAATATTGATAAAGCGCATTAAGAATAAGACGTAGTGAACACACAAGAGAGGGGATAGGCTTATCTTCTACAACAAGATATTGTAGGGTTGCTTCAAAGTTATGTTGATGATGCAGACTTTGTGCTTCTTTAATTGCCTTTTTCATGCCATCATAGTAGTCGGTTGCCTTTTTAACCCACTGTATGTGCGCTTTTTCGTCCGATTTTGCGTGAGTAAAGTCATCGTAATAGCCGTGGGGCAAACCTTTTGCACATAAATAGTCGTTTCTGGCTTGTAGATACCGTTGCGCAGCATCATATTGCTCTTTACTAATACTTGATGCAGCTTGTTTATATCCAAGTAAATATAGTCGCCCAATATAGGAACTCGAAAGCGGATTTTGGGCTTCTTCTATACTTAAGCCAAAGTGTTTTGCACGCATTGCAATCGTGGTTTCAGGAGGAGTTGTGCGCGGATTTTTTGCACGGGAAATACGGCCATTGGGTTCTCTTAGCTTTCCCAGTATCCTAGGTCGTCCGCGTTTTTTACCTATTTTCATGAATATACCCTTTGAATTTAAAAATGATTGCTTGTTAAAAGAAAGAGCCGTGCAAAAAACCTTGAAGACAATGCTATCTGGAAAACAGAAATAGCGGTTGCTTATGAAAAGCAGGGAGAAGCTTATCCTTTTATGCTTCAAGAAAAAGCTCTACTTTGAAGGGAGAAAAATAATCTTTGTTGCGAGGAGGGCAACACACCTTTTATCTTGTTTTTTACGGTTGATTATTTGCTTTCTACAAAAGTTTTTGAACTTATGTTGAGAGATTAGAAGAGCAGTTTTTGCTAAATTGAACAAAAAAACGCAAGTGCGTTATTAAATGGTGTAATGATTGTATTTTCTCATGGAGTATTTATTCGTCTCTTTGTGGGAGAAGGGGTTGTAGAAATTTCTAACCCAAGCTTTCAGAAACTATTGCTTGGTTGTTAAGTACAGCACAAAGATGTTTTTGAGGGACATCATAGTGTTTAAGTGTATCTTTATATCTTTTTAGAGGATAATTTTTATATTTTGAACAGGAATATATGTGCAATAAAAAAATTTATCCTTCATTATCATACCATATTCTTTTTTAAATTTTCAAATAAAATATCAATTATATACTGATAATGTGGTATAAAAGATAAAGTAAGTAACAAGTTTAGATCATTTTTTCTTTTTTGTCTAAGAGTATCCTTTATAAGATATAAAGTGAATATTTTATCTCTTCCCTTCTTATAGGAGATTAGGGTGCTTTATTCTTCCTTTATGATGCATGAGCGAGTCTCTTGCAATATATTCAAGAATTGAAAAGAGTGATGAATGAAAGCAATACACTCTTTGAGCAGCCACTTGACAGAATATCCTTGAAAAAAATCACTAACATCAAAGAGGTATGAGAAAAAAGCAAGACAATGAAGAAATGCTCATTATAAAGCTTTAACAGGGGGGATGGAAGAGTGTGAGATTGATCAACTGCTTTTCTCGCTCCCAATGTAAGTACTTAAGGATATGGCATCTCACTTCGGAAAACAGGGCACCTCTTATGCTCTGTTGTATTTTGAGGTTTTGCTTTTCTTGAGGGGAATGAAAACTTGCTGTCTTACCAAAAAAGCTGTGTAGAAGGAAAGTATCTTGGTTTTGAGGAAAGCATCAGAAAGCTACCTTGATCGTAATGTACTGTTGGTTCAAGATGTGGTAAAGGCACAGCAATACAGTTAGATTTTGCAGATTGCAGGGAAATGATCAAACGAAAAAAAGAGGGGGATGTTATCCGTTTTTAGAACCGGTGATCTCTCTTTGTGTCATAGAAAAACTTAGCATAGAGAAATAGTAGAGGCACAAAATAAAAATGAAGCGGACAAAAATTTATTGCATATGATGTGAAGAGGATATTTGAAGTTTGGGGGAAAAACATTGCCCTGATATTCTCTTCATTATTAAAAATGGTGCATGTGTATTGATTGATATAAAATTGGCCACGGTGTATAAACCATTGTTGGAGGAAATCAAGAGCTGCTTTATACAGAAAATCAAGAATACTTTGGGAGCTTAACGGTAAAGAACAAAAAGGGAATGAATGAAGAGGAAAATTCAACACTTGAGAAAAAGCTATGTTTTTTTCCTTCAAAGAAGCGAAAAGTTTTCCGCGGAAATATAAAACAATATCGTGCAATCTTCTCGTCATGTTTTGCATATTTCTCATTATGATATCTCTAGACGGTTCTGCTTTGGCAAGCCCTTTGGGACGCAGATTGCAGTGGGACATATGAGAGATGAGTGGGAAATCTTATTTTTCTCTTATCTATTTTCATGTGGATCTGTCTTTTTGCACCTTTTCCTGTTCTTTGGGGATTCTACAGCATTCGCGAGCGTAAATTCAAAAGAACAATGCAGAAAAATCTTTAGTGTTCGAATGGTCATTTCATTCACGTGTTTGTTAAAATGTACTCTTATGAGAAAAAGGAAAAGTAAATGAAGGGGGAAAATTCAGTAACTGATACAAAATTACATAAAAAACCGAGAAAATTTTCGCTTGAACAAGCATTTCTTTCTAAGAGAGATTATAAAATCATCTTTTCAATCGCTGTGATCATTGTGTTATGTATGGTGGCTCTTTTGATGCCAGCCATATGGCAATGGAGCTGTCTGTCATGGTTGAAGAACGCGTTTTTTATTCTTTATATGGCGCTAAAATTTATAAAAATGTATGTTTATATCATTACACCAATTATGTTGGTACTTTACATCTTATTGGGGTATTTGTTGAAAAAAGATATTCAGAAGTTGGAAGAGGTAATCCACAAACGGGGTAAAATGACTTCTATACAAAACAATGAAGATGGGCAATAGAGGAAAAATGTACGATGGATCAATGATGATGAGTGAAGTATTTGGCTTATTTATAATGGTTTTTGCTATTTTCATTATCGCATTTATTCTTGCGCTTTATTATTCTGTCTTCAAGCGGGCAAGACTATATTACAATGTAAAAAAAGAACTGAAAAAAGTCATGAACGGGCAGAATATAGCATTTGAGCAGTCATGTGATGAAAAAACAATGTCTCAATAGATGTATGAGAAAAAACAGGACATGAAGAAATTCTAACGATGGAAAGCGCTCAGAACTTTTGAATAATTTAGAGTTCTTGGTTGAAAAATCTAGGGTAATCGGTTGAAGAATCTAGAGTGGGTGGTGAAGATCTAGGGGGAAAAGGGATTATCTGCCCACCTGTTTTTGCCTAGATTGAGACGTATAAATTCTCTATGATGGCGAAGAGGTAAAAAATGATGATGAAGATAAAAAATTGTCCAAAATTTAACAGTGGACTTTTCGTTGTAAGCAGTATTTTTGCTGTAGATTATCAGATTATCGATCTTTTCAAATATAAAGCTTTCCTAGGTTTACAACTGAATTTTGAGGCAGAAAGATTGTCAATTTTTTAAGGAAAGGTGCATGAGGAACGCTTAAAAAAGCCCTTCATGAAGTTTTAGAAAAGGCTGTGGAAGAACTTGTTTATACACAGCTTCGTTGCATCTTGGAGATATTGCTTTGCTCGCAGATGTTGAAAGTTTGCAATCTTATAGAAAATGCTTTGCAGAAGGAAAGCACCTTGGTTGTGAGGAAAATACCTCAAAAAACACCTTGATATTGCATGTGTCGCGTTCTCGATCTCAGATCTATGTGTCCCAATTTGATTAATAAAAAAGAGCTTTTCATGGAAAAGTTGTTAAGGCGCAAAAACAAAAATTAAGAAAACGAGGATACATCGTGAGCGATGAGAACAAAATATTAAAAGTCGAAGAAAAAAACATTGTTCCGATATTTGTCACCATTAAAATATTTGTCATCATTAAAGATGATGAACGAAAGATGGTGAACGCGCATTGATTGATATAAACACTCATTGATTAATATAAAAATGTGATTATTTCGAGTAAAACGTTATCGAAAAAAATAAAGAACGTCTTCATATAATATCAAGAAGCGCTCAAAATTGAAAAATAAAGGGTAACGGAAAAGTTTTTAAAAAAAATGGACACAAAATAATTTAAAGAAAAATGTGGGGGGAAATTGCTAATATTAAACCTGATGTTATTCGGTTTTTAAAAAAGTTGTTGCTTGATTTTTAAGGAAAAGATGCGTGGCGTTCGTGGCGTCAAAAATATTACCCTCCAGAGCAGTCATAGAATGCTATTCATGCCTATCAAAATGTAAACCTTGTCTCTAGCTGTTTTGTATTTCTTTTGCCTTAATGAAGTGTAGAAAAAAAACTAAAGCAAAATCAAGGTAAAATTATTTCCAATAAATCTACGTTTTCCAATAAGCCTATAACAGTATATTATATGAGTAATCAGTGCGTGAAGCCTTAAGAAATCAACTTTAAGAGAAATAAATCTTATGACAAATAAGGATGAAACTCAGATGTGCTCCCTTTAAGGACAGAGGGTAAGCAAAACAAAGAAGTCATAAATACTAGAATAATATCATTATTAATAGAAAGAAAAACACATTCAAAACAAGGCTCCATTTTTGCTAGAGCCTTGTCAATATTTAACCGTTACACTCCATACTTGGTAGGAGGTTCCTTTAGAAACTATGGGATACCAACATTCTACGCCGCAACAAATGTTTTTACGCAAAAGACAATAACAGAATGCAAAAAGTAAAATATTTTAGAATTTAAATTTTGTCCTTTTTTATATGTCATATAAATTTCTATATCTTTTTGGTATGTTACACTGTTACTTGGTGTCACGGTATATTCAATGTGTTTTATGCACCACTTGCTGGTTAAAGAAGCTATAAATTAGTTTCGTCCACAGTATGAGGAGCAACAATAGGAGAGGGTTGTTTATCTACTACAGTCTCAGATTCTTTGAGTGCAAGCGCTAGATTACTTATAACTGCACTTGCTATGAAAAAATATCTGATATTCATAGGTTTTCTCCTATATTTATTAAAATAATAAATATCAAAAATGGAATATATCTAGATTCATTTTAAGTAACTATAGTAAAAATACAACAATCATAAAAAAGAATAATATTTGCCCACAAATTGACAAAATTTACCCTTAATTGCCTCAATCAATTCTTTCAAACTTTATTTATGAATTCATAAAAGTAGGTTTTGGAGATTCTAAATATTCATTATGATGGGTGACAAAAAGGCTTGTTGGTAAACTTCTATTTTGCACCACAGTAAAGGGGCTCATAAAATAAAATGTCAGTGTATCTCTATAAAGTATCTCTATAAAAAATAAACACATCTTATGATGTGTTGGGGTGTATCCTGCGAGTATTAGGGTACCTCTCATAAAGGTTGGGGTGTATCCTGCGAGGACAAGGATACATCCCATAAAGGGTGGGGTGTATTCTGCGAGGACAAGGATACATCCCATAAAGGGTGGGGTGTATTCTGCGAGGACAAGGATACATCCCATAAAGGTTGGGGTGTATCCTGCGAGGACAAGGATACATCCCATAAAGGTTGGGGTGTATCCTGCGAGGACAAGGATACATCCCACAAAGGTTGGGGTGTATCCTGCGAGGACAAGGATACATCCCACAAAGGTTGGGGTGTATCCTGTGAGGGTCGGGATACATCCCACGAAGGTTGGGGTGTATCCTGTGAGGGTCGGGATACATCCCACAAAGGTTGGGGTGTATCCTGTGAGGGTCGGGATACATCCCACAAAGGTTGGGGTGTATCCTGTGAGGGTCGGGATACATCCCACAAAGGTTGGGGT
>NZ_JBEPLT010000028.1:0-7353 GCF_040545385.1 Bartonella japonica | reverse complement strand
CTGGCATGGCTTAAAAGCCAAGGCAAAGGCTATCAGACAAGAATTAATGCCATTTTACGTGACGCTATGCTTCGTTCAATGCGATAAACTCATTTTCTCCTCGTCTTTGAAGACGAGAAGAAAGAGACTAAGCTTTAAACTAAGCAGCTTTTGATTTTCTTCTCACTTTTTTCGTATTTTTGTATTTACTCAATTCAAAATCAAGCGCTTTTTTTAACTCGCGATCCATTTCATCACAAGACAACGGATAGCCCCATTCCCCATCATTCGTAATCTCACTAAACAACTGAACTTCCTTTGTACGCTCTTTAATTTCTTTGTTCACCTCATCTATGAGAGGCTCGATATTCAGAACATTCCGTGGTACATTTCCTCCATAAATCCATGCTTTTACCTGCGCTTTGGTACTATAATCCGCATTCTCAGGCATGTCATGGTATTGACCACCATCAAATGTTTCATACTCTCTCGTACCATCAGGATATTCGTAAAGATTATAAAAATACTCTGCTACTCCTAACCCCCATGGCGCATGACCAACAGCTGTTGCTACAAACTTTTTTTTCACGGGCTTTTTACGATTTTTTAAGACCAGTTGTTTTAAAATTTCCATGTTTTAATTCCTATTTTTACCAATAGGTCAATTTACCTCAAATTTGATCGTACAGAGTGTTTTGCAATTGCAATGTGGAATTTTATCAAAATAAATCTAAATCGCTCTGTACGGTATCTTTTTGTCGATTTAAACGCATGTCTAATCACAAAACGATCACCACTTTTCACTATTTTGCTATCTTTTAGAAATCACTTTTAAATTCACCTGTCATGAATTCATGAAGAGTTTTGGCTCGTGAAAGAAGATCTTTCTCAAGCTCTTCGCAATATTCAGAAAAGTCTGATGCTCTTGGCATGAACTTTTTAGACATGCCTTCTACTTTACCGCACACAATACGTTTTAAAGCTTCTTTCAAAACAAATAAGGAAACACCTTTCAGTTCAGTTTGGTAAGCCATAACACAAGCATCAGAATCCATGTCTTTTCGCATTTGAAAACCACTTGCAGAAAACAAACGAAAGGTATTAGCAATATCATCATTTGAAGCTTTTACAGCAATAAGCCTATGAAGCCATAAACAAGCCTCAAGTGCATTATCTTCGTTTAACCGCATCAGTTTTTCCCAATGAATTGTTCATAAAAAAACTGATGATTTTTTCTTCATTTGGTTTTTGTTTTAAATTTTCCATTTGATATTCCTTTCAAGCTTGCCATCTAAAGCCTTTTCAACCTCTTGTTTGGAAACAAGCGTTAATGGTTTAAAATGCTTTCTTTCTGTTTTTGCTTTCAGTGTTTTCTCGCGTGTATTCAAAATCGCCTTGCGTACAAGATTGGCTTTTGAAAGGAGAGTTTTCTCTATTGTTTGACAGTAAGTTAAAAGCTCTCCACAAGTCGGCATAAATGTTTTTGACATTCCACTTTCTTGACCCATTATAATATTTTCGACACCCTTTTTCAGAGCATATGCCGAAATCCGTCCCAGTATCATGCTATAGGATAGAACAACAGCTTTGGGATCTGTGTTTGCAGGAACTCTCATGCTTGAAAGTAAGAAGGAAGCGTGTTCAATCTGCTTAACTGAAGCTTGCACAGAGAGCAAGGCTTGTAGATGATTGCAAGCATCCAAGGTTTTTGTTTCCTCCTGTTGCGTCAATGTAGTCCCAGCTTTCAGCATCAATGGATATTCCGGACTGATCATTTTGATAATCTTCTCCAGATGAGAGATGATCTCTGAGTTCTTTGAAGCCATCTGCGAGCTGTTCTGTGAAAGTTTTCTGAGTGAATTTTCCATGATATCCTCTAAGTGTTTGTTCTTGTTTCTTGGCTAATAGTCCCCATTTCGGATTCGTAACCCAATTGTACCAAGTCATTTGCCAATTTCGTTTGTTTGCATTTTTACCTGGGTTTGCTATCCAGTAATTTGTGAACCTTTCGAACTCTAACAGTGCCTCATCATGCGTTAAGCCTTTATCGATTGCGTATTGCAAATTGGGTTTGAAATCCGCAGGCAAGCGAAAACCATCTTTGGTCCTAGTTCGCTTGGTTTTCTTTGGAACGCTTTTTTGCTCGTGAAAGGAAGGTTTATTGTCTGATGAGGTTGTAATTTGCTCTGATGTGGTTTCAACAGCAGCAACCTCTGTTGGCTCGTCAACCAAATCAGTGATTTCTAAATCTTCAAGTTCAATTTCTTTTTTTGCTAATACGATAGTATTAGTTTTTTTATTATATATCTATATTCTTATTCTTTATAGCTTGATTTTGCTTAGCGTTTGCTTCAGCAAAAAAAACGTTTTGCTTATCATTTGCTTCAGCAAAATTATTAACATGTTGTTTTATATTGTTTTTTGCTTGCACACCTTTTTTACCAGCCTCACTACGAACTTGCGATATGTGCTCTTTTTTATCAGAAAAATCTTTTAGCTCTTCTTCAACGCGCGTATTCCACAATCCATTATCTGTCTCAATAAGTTTATCATTCTTCATGAGATATTCGACAATAGTTGCAAACTTTTTTTGTGAACAATTGCAAACGCGTGCAAGCGTTCCAAAATCTTCTCTAACTGGTGCTTTTTTATCATACATACGAACAAGCAGCGTTATATAGACACCTCGTTGTTCCAATGTCATTCCATTTGTACCACTTATCCAGTCATACAAATGGAATCTTATCCATGGCATTGCATTAGACATGCGCGCCCCCTTCTTTTATTAAATATAAAATTGCTAAAGCATCTGCTTCATTGTCGTCTTTAGGCGTATGTCCTTTGGAACATATTGCCTTAATCATTTTTACTTTTGATGCGTTGCCTTTTCCTGTCGTCGCCTTCTTAATCGTACAAACTGGTATGCCTTCATACGGTATCTGATGATGCTCACACCACGCAGTTAATGTTGCTAGTAAACCACCATAAATATGCGCCGCATCCGTACCAACATGACGCCTCACCTCTTCAAAATACACCGCATCAATACCACCTGCTGTATGCTTTATTTCTGTCAGCCATTGCTTAAAGCGCAAATAACGCATTCCGCCGCCTTCAAAACGGCGTGATTGAAAGTTAATGGTACTACTAATGATACTATTATCTGCACCGCAGATCGCCCACCCAGTCTTGGTGCCTAGATCAAGACAAAGAATGGTTTGTGCATTAATGATCATTATCCCCCCTTAAGGCTTTACGTATTTATATGTTTGCTATGACAGAGCGTGTTGTGATTGCCTGTCTTGAAAAAATGTTTATGAAAAAGTATCCTCCCAACGGTTCTAAAAAAGTGGGGAGGGGAAAGATGCAAGAATGGATAGTTGATAAGGTTGTATTCTTATTGCATCGGATAAATGATAGCGCTGTATTTTTGCTGCACTGGATAAGTGATAATCTTACGATTGCTCCTATCATTGCTACGATAGTTACTGGAATGGTGACACTTTTTGTGCAACAACGAAGCTTAAAAAAACAACTTAAAATCTTCCAACGACAAACTATAGCATCAGAAATCCAGACAGCTATTCTATTAGAAGATAAAAAAGCACGGGATTTGGGACCATATTTAAAATTGAAGGCAATATTCCTCCCACAAGAATATAAAGGTACTCCCCATGTTAAGGTAAAGCTGTGCATTAAAAATCTTACGACACAAGATATGATGATAAAGAATATACGCATATCGAAAAACAGTCCCTTTAAGTTTGTTAAAAACGCTTGTCCTTTTACTCAATAGAAATTTGAGTCTTCGGAGGGGCACTTCGTTATTAAAAGGACAACGCCCAAACTCATTGCGTTATGTCCCGAAAATATAAAATCAAATGCTTCATCAGAGTATGCTTTAAATTTTTTTATTATATCCGCTAAACGCTGTACTTTTTTAGATTTCATGATTACCTGCCGTAAGCCTAATTCTCGCAACATTGCAAATTTTACACTTGAACACACTTCCATTGTTAATCCAGAGGAAACATTCACCGTTCATTTTTGGGCTTCATATCCACGTTTAAAAGAGACTTATTATGAAGTTAATCCCAAAGATCCGCTTTTAATTAACGACCCTCATTTTTGGGATTAATGACACCAGAATTAAAAAACTTCTCCTGCAAAAACAAAATCCGTCAATCTGGGTTCTTCTTTTTTGTTGATTAAATAATTGATTTTATTATTTAATTCATCAATAACTCTCATCTGTAAATCCAATTTTAATCTTTGTTTATGCAGCGTTTTATTTTTTTGCTTAATTAAAGTGGATAGGTTTTCAAGTACTACTTGCTGTTGTTCAATTGACTTATCTCGCTCTGCAAGAGTGGCTTCATGCCATCTCATCCAACTATCAAATTTTGACTTATGCCATTCTTCTCGTTTTTTAAGAATTGTTGTGTGAGTTTCGTGTCGTTTCACAAGATCTTCTACGCTACAGTCACGATATGGTACTTTTCTCCATTCTTCCACCAATCTGCCTCCATTCTTCATTTTCGTATTGCAACCTATTAATCTACAAAACTGGGTGTAAATCTTCTTCAATATTCCGTTTCTCATGATCTTTCTTCATATTGAGGCTGTGAATTGTGCTGTGGGTACTTATTATTATCTGTGGAATTATTCATATAAATTGACCGTGTATCATCCGATGTTGTAAATTTTTCCGTTGAAGAAATCACACCTTTTCCTTGTTCTGTTATTGGAAGATAAACACCATGAGATTTATTCTCATACATATGAAGAAACCAATCTAGCGTAACCCAAGGTAGACCTTTGGATTCAGATAATTGGATAATTATGTTCCAATATTTTGGAGAGATACTATTGCGATCGCGCATTTTACGTGCAGCCTCATAGCTACAACCAATTTCCTTTGCAAATTGGCGTATAGATCCCCAAGACTCAATCAAATTTTTGACATAAAAATTATTAACCATAATCCAAATAGTACATTACGTACAATTTTAAATCAAGATAAAATAGTACACAATGAATGAAAAAAATAGTGGATAATGTACGAATGAGTTATTTGCCAAAAGATAGACTTAAAATAGCGCGTAAAAATGCTGGGTATGCAACACCAAGCGAGGCTGCGCGTGCTATACCAGCTCTTAATCAAAATACTCTAATTAGTCATGAAAATGGAAATCGTCCTGTTTCTCGACAAAAAGCCAAACTCTATGGACAAGTATTTAACGTCGATCCGGGATGGATTTTATTTGGTGAATCTCCTCAAGAGAATCCTGGTGTTAATATAAGTATTCCTCTTATTTCATGGATTAGTGCTGGAGAATTAAGCGAGCAAGATGGGATAATGGATTTTTCAGATTATCCTATGACAGAAGCTATTAACCTTCCTGCCGGTGAATGGATTGCGTTGCGTGTGGATGGCGCATCCATGAATAAAATTAGTCCTCCAGATTCCATAATATTTGTAAATATGCGAGACAAAAAGCTTGTACCTAATGCCTGCTATGTAATTGCAGATGAAACTGGGAAAGCAACATATAAACGATACAGACCAAATGATAATCCTCCTTTTCAGCCTGCTTCGTACGATAAAACAATAAAAGCTCCAAAACTTGAAGGTTCTATCTCTATAATAGGTCGTGTACGACGTACTATTCTTGATATGTAAACAGAATACGCTTCTCTGTTCACTTACTAGTTAGATACAATCGACAGATTACGGCGAATTTGATTGATTTTTATCAGTAAACTGCAGGCTTTTGATTCCCTAAATTAGGTAGTGATTCGTCACTTTTTTATTTTTTTGAAAAAACAGTACATTTTGTACTTGACTATGCTTCGTTCATAATGTACTAATATATTCATAAACCACAAACGAACAATCGCCAAGGGGCGTTAGGGAGGGGCAATTATGAAAAAACCAATCTTTATAAATTCTGATGAAATTCTCTTAGTAATGAGTATGGACGAGGGAGACAATCTCGCTCAATCTGGACCTTTCCACGAAGAAAGTGACATTATCAATTTTATTAATGAAGCTGATAATGCTGTTAAGATCTTCCGTATTGAACCAACAACAAACCGTTGTGAAGATATCTCTGAAGAGATTGCTGAATGTTACATTCAAAAATATGAGCAACGGTGTTTTGAGGAAACAAAACTTCACGACTTTATTCTACACAGCGATGCGTATGATTTTTTCTTAGAGGATATAAAACGGCGTGAATATGAAGATGCCGAGTATGGTTCTTACGAAAAACAACACCGGTTGCGTCCTTGTGATGTGCTTTAAAAACTCTTAAGGGCGCCTTTCTAATAGCGCCCCCTCTTTCCTCATATAAAATCATTAAATGGAATAAACTTATGAATAATCCTATCGCTATCGCAAATAACACGGTTAATGGAGAAACCGTTCAAACTGTAAATGCTCGTGAATTACACGACTTTTTGGAGGTAGGTAAAGACTTTTCCAATTGGATTACTGATCGTATCAAAAAATATAATTTGGTAGAAAATCAAGACTTTGTTTGCTCGCCAAATTTGGCGAGCAAAGGTAGGGGTGGTCACAATCGTAAAGATTATCACCTCACTCTAAACATAGCCAAAGAACTTTCTATGTTAGAAAATAATCAAAAAGGTAGAGAAGCTCGTTTATACTTTATCGAATGCGAGCGACGTGCAAAGCAAGCAACAACACCGCAAATTGATTACTCAAGTCCACAAGCAATGATTGGCTTTTTGAATTACCTACAAGGACAAATAAATCAAAAAGATATCATCATTGAAGATTTAAAACCAAAAGCAGCTGCTCTTGAAAACTTGCAACGCCATGATGGGCTCTTCGGTCTGACTGAAGCGGCTAAAATTCTCAACATACAGCCAAAACAGTTCATTCAATTCTTACAGAAAAAAGGATGGATTTATCGACGCACTTTGGGAACTTATTTATTGCCTTATCAAGATAAAATCAAAAGAGGTCTTATGGATTGTCCTACCATTACGATTAAATCTTCAGGTGGAACTGAAAAAGTCATTCCTTGTGCAAAAATCACAGCGAAAGGCATTGGTATGTTGTCTCAAGCATTACAAAAACAAAGCATGCATTAAGGATAGCAATCATGGAAAAGAAATACGAACTGACTGATGAAATTCTATAGCCTAAAGAGACCGGCTTTCTAACAACACACCATAACTCTTTTTAACAAATGCGTGATTCACGCCACAGGCAAATTGCGCGTAAATCAAGGAAACAAACATGACAAATTCTCCTTTAACAACAATGGCAAGCAAATATGGATTTTCTCATGATCAATTTCGTAAAACAATTATCAAAACATGTATCAATCATAACTTCTCTGA
>NZ_JBEPLT010000027.1:0-7510 GCF_040545385.1 Bartonella japonica | reverse complement strand
TCCGGTCTGAGGTTCCGGTCTGAGGTTCCGGTCTGAGGTTCCGGTCTGAGGTTCCGGTCTGAGGTTCCGGTCTGAGGTTCCGGTCTGAGGTTCCGAAGACATCATCACCCGCCATGAGATTTTAAAGCTAGATTCTAAGAGAATGGCTGTATAAAATATTTTTATGCTGGAAATCGATTTTGTGTAGAAAACTCTTAATGGGTGTTTTTCTTGCTTTGTGCTATGAGTTGCTAGTTTGCAGTGCTTGAACCGCTGTTTTCAAAAAAATTATCAAAATCAAAATAAGTATCAGGAACACACAAGCAATAAACAATTCCTTCCTCGGTCCATTTTAAAGAAGCTGAGCCATTGACAGAAATAGGCACAATTTTTTCTAATACAGCACTGCCAAAACAGGCTTTCTTATCGCTGGAGGAAAGTGTTTGCACTGCAAAATTTTCATTCCAAGTAATGAGAAGTTGTGCTTTTCCATTCGTTGTTATGTCAATTTCACAGCGTACGCAGACGCTTCCTTTTCCTTGTGAAAGAGCACCAAAAGAAAGAGAATTGACAATGAGCTCATGAAAAGCCAAACCAATATGCAAAGCAGCATTCGGAAAAAGATAAGGATCCACCCCCTCAAGAGAAAAACGTTCTGTTTCTTTTGTCAAATAGCCCGAAGTTTGCGACTGAATCAATTCACGAAATTGCGCTCCACGCCAATCGGAATCGGTAATCAGATCTTGTGAATGGGAAAGAGAATGAAGACGTCCTTGAAATTTTCGTAAGAAAATTTGAAGAGATTCAGTATAACGGGCCGTTTGGCTGGCAATACTTTGAATAATGGCAAGAAGATTTTTAGAACGGTGGCTCACTTCTCGAAGGAGTACTTTCAGGACTTGCTCACGACGTCGTAAACCTGAAATATCGACACCGGTGGTGATAATACCGATAATGTCTCCCTTAGTATTGCGGTGGCAATCAATAGAAAACTTATACCAAATGACTTGTTTGGCCATATCTTCAAAGCGGGCTTCAATGGTTTGCGTTTTGCCTGTGGCTAAAACCTGCAATTTGATTGTTTCCATATTATCAGCAAGATCAAGAGACAAAAAGTCACTGTCACGGCACCCTGTACGCCATTTATGATGCAAATGCTTTGGCAAGTTTTCAGCCCATAAATAGACAAGATTTGTTGTCTGATATAAAACACAAATATCAGCACCTCGGATTGCTTGCATAAGAGCGCTAAGATGTGACACATCCATGGGGGGCTTTGGAATAGGCGTAACACTCATGATGAAGATATGTTATTCTGCTCTAGGCTGCTTTGGAAGCATTCTCTTGAAAAAATAAAGCTTGGGAAATCAGTGCTTTCACCATATCAGGATTAAAAGGTTTGGTGACTAAAAAAGTCGGTTCCGGACGCTCTCCGGTTAGTAATCTTTCAGGAAAAGCAGTGATAAAAATCACAGGTATATGGTCGTTTTGTAAAATGTCATTGACTGCATCAATACCGGAACTGTTATCCGCTAATTGAATATCAGCTAAAACCAACCGAGGCTTTTTCTTATGATACATGATGACAGCTTCATCGCGGGTTCGTGCTATTCCCACGACCTGATGTCCGAGGCTTTCTACCATTTGCTCAATATCCATTGCAATGAGAGGTTCATCCTCAATAATCATTACTTCAGTGGTTATTTGTTGAGAAATATCCGTTGAGGCTTGGCTGAGAAGCTTGCGGAATTCTTTTGCATCCAGATTCATAATTTCACTGGCTTCTTGTTCATTAAATCCTTCAACCGCAATCAATAAAAATGCTTGGCGGGCACGGGGAGTGAGATAGGATAATTTGGCACTCGTTTTTTGTTCAAGACCAAATTGTGGCAATGGTTCGGGTATATTAGGGGTGGTTTGGTCAAAAAGATGGCAAAAAAGCCAATAGGTACCAATTCGATCACTGGAGGCTTTTGGAAAAATGGAAATATCAGTAATCAGGGCTTCTAACATCGCAGAGACATAAGCATCACCAGAGGATTGGCTGCCGGTAACAGACCGAGCAAAACGCCGAAGATAGGGAAGATGTGGTGCGATGCGGGTTGATAATGACATGATCTATAACTCCTTTTACCTATAAGGCACTTTGTTGGTTGAAATCCTAGAAAGAGGAAAAAGTTCCATTATCCGTATGGAACTTTTTTCATACAACTATATTTACAACCATAAGGCGAAAAACTTTCTTTGTGCTATTATTGTTATATGGATTAGGGGAAAAAAAAATGAACGACCGTGATGAAAAAAATCTCACAAGTCACTTTGCGTTTGGAAATGATCTCCTAGGGATCAATAGCGAAATAGCACGTAAATTACGTCAATTTTACACGGAAATTCAGGAAGAAGCACTTCCATGCAGTCTTTTGGAGCTCTTAGATAAGTTAGAGCGCGCGGAGCAATTTGGCTTAAACAATGTGAAAAAGGTTTGAACCCTTTATGACAAAGAGCGTGAAAGACTTTAAACAAGAACTTCTTTTAGTTCTACCGGCTCTTAGAGCCTTCGCCCTTTCTTTAAGCAGCAAGCACGATAAAGCTGAGGACTTGGTTCAAGATACGGTTATGAAGGCTTGGGCTAAACAGGACAGTTTCGAAATGGGAACAAACCTTAAGGCTTGGCTTTTTACAATTTTACGCAATGAGTTTTACAGCCAAATACGTAAAAAAGGAAGAGAAGTTCAAGACAGTGAGGGCACCCTTACTCAAAATATGGCTGTTCATCCGGCTCAATATGGATCACTTGATTTGCAAGACTTTAAAAAAGCCTTAAATATGCTTTCTGCTGATCAAAGAGAGGCCATTATCCTCATTGGAGCATCGGGCTTTTCTTATGAAGATGCTGCAGCTATTTGTGGTTGTGCTGTTGGAACAATTAAAAGCCGTGTGAGCAGGGCACGTAATCGCTTACAAGAAATTCTTAATGTGGATGGTGAATCTGATTATGGTCCCGATTCTTACTCTGCTAGAAGTACATTGTGTTTATTTAACGGCTAAAAAAGCATAATAATTATGTTTGAAAGTCTTGTTTTTTTAATTCCCTTTATAGCTATTAAAGTAAAGTCAGTATCTGAGGAAATTCAGAATATTTGGCGTGCACCTTTTGGAAAATAAGGGAAGTCTGCGTGAAGATATTCAGCGGGCTTGTTGCACGATGTTCCATAAGAAAGCCTTCCTTTATGCTGAAAGATGACGATTTTCAGGTTCGACGATGGAAATTCTATGACAACAAAGACGAATTTTCTTCCTCAAGTATCCTCTTCTAATGCAACGATATCAAGTTGGCGTTGGGTGGCAATTGTTGTTTCTCTGGTGATGGCTCTTTTGGCATCGACCTTTATTATGCTGCTTTCAAATGCAGTCGATCGGGAAGTTGCACAGTTAAATACAAGTTCAGAATTGCGTGAGCAGGCTGATTTGGTGCTCATCAGTTTGATCGATATGGCTGTCGCTGATCGTAGATATGAAAAAAACCGAAAGCCAGAATATAAAACACATTTTGAAAATGCTGCGCGGGAAATTGATGATATTCTCGATTATATAGCGCTTATCATTTATGCTCATCCGCGTTGGAATGAATGGTTTACTGCTTTTAAAAAAGAAGTTGAAGTCCGTAAAGCTTTTCTGAATGCGCATATGCATGCTCTTGATGTGCTTCCTCTTGATGCGCTTCCTGACCAGTCTTCAAAACCTTCTGTTTCCACTGAAGTTAAGAAGATTCAAACGGCACGTTTAGCTCAATTGATGACAAGCTTTCTTAATGGTGATGATGCGGTGCGGCAAAAACAGCGCGAGGGTATAGCTCTGATGCGTGCTGCTTTAACCTTGGCCGCGATTGTTTCTGTCGTAAGTACTTTTATTTCTGCCTATTTTGTCATTAATCGTTTTCGCCGTGATGTGAACACCTTAAAAATGTATCAATTGCTGCTTCATAGTGAAAATATAGCTCTGGAAGCACGTGTGAAAGAACGAACACAAGAGTTGGAAAGAGCACGCAATCATGCCGAAAAAGAACGTCAACGTGTTGAAATATTATTGCAAGATGCTAGCCATCGTATTGGAAATTCTCTTGGTACGGTGTCTTCTTTGCTTGGTTTGCAACTCAATCGCAGCAAAAATGAAGAGGTGCGTTCTGTTCTTGGGGCTGCACGCGATCGTATCCAGACAATCTCTACAGCGCATCGCCGTTTGCGTTTGAGTGATGATATGGAGACAACGCTTTTGGCAGAGTTTCTCAGTTCAGTGGTGCATGATGTCGAATTAGCGGTGCCTTTTGAATTACGAGAAAACATCACCATTCATACTTCCTTTAGAGAGTGTCGCTTATCTTCAAGGGATGCGACAACGCTTGGTATTATTCTTGGTGAATTGCTGACAAATTCCTTAAAACATGCTTTTCCTGATCATCGTGATGGTCATATTTATATATCATTTGGTCCCCAAAAAGATGGACAATTAATGCTCATTGTGGAAGATAATGGCGTGGGTATGAAGCACCAAACTCAAGAACAAAAAACGGGTCTTGGTCGTTTGGTTGTGGAACAGCTTTGTATGCAATTTGGTGAAAAACCACTTTTTGAAACGTCTGATTTAGGAGGAACAAAAATTGTGATTCCTTTGCCAAAACTCAATACAAATGGTCCAAAAGACGTACTCACTTAAATGTCAGAAAAGAAAAGCGCTTTTCTTATTTTTCTTTCGAGGAAGAAAGCGATAAAATACTGATCCTTATGCTGCAATCTGTTGTTAGTTTGTACGCATTATGTGCTCAATGTTCATGGAGTGTTTAATTTTAATATTAGTTTAATATAAGGTACGGTGCTTTTCATGGCAATTTATGGAAAATTTTCAGGAAATTTGTAGTTGTCATGCATGCAATTTCAAAGTCGTAGAGAAGCACAATAGAATTCACTCTTGCGGTTTGCATAAGTTTGAAGAGTGAAAAACAAAAACTTTTTATTTTATAAGTTTTTACACCAGTTATTTTATAAGTTTTTACATCAGCATTTTTTTACCAATAGTTTCAAAGAAGAAAATTTTTTTAAAGGGTCAAAATATTTTATGTCTATTTTAAGAAGTATCTTTTGGTGTTATTGGGCTACTTAATAAAGAATCAATATTGTTTTTCTCTTGCATAAATGCTTGCAGATCTTGATTGGTCAAAGCTTTACTATCAGGAATACGAATACGCATAGGATCAACTTTTACACCATTAACAATGATTTCAAAATGACAATGAGGTCCTGTTGCCATTCCTGTTGTTCCGACATAGCCAATAATTTGTCCTTGCCGCACTCTAACACCTGGTTTTATGTCTGGTGCAAAACGACTTTGGTGTGAATAACTGCTGATATATCCATTGCTGTGTTTAATTTCTGTATGGTTTCCGTAACCGCCTGATACTCCTACTTTTGTTACAATGCCATCTCCCACAGCAATAATGGGTGATCCTTTAGGAGCAACCCAATCAACACCCGTATGCATGCGTATGTAGCCTAAAATAGGATGTTTTCGTGGACCAAAGGGGGAGCCAAAAACGCCATTCGGAATGGGTTTGCGGAGCAAGAAAGGTTTTGAGCTTTTTCCTTCTGAATCATAATAATCAACACTCCCGTCTTTTGATTGGTAACGGTAATATTTATAAATCATATTGCCGAAGGTGGCGCTCACATAATGAATTTCAGGATCTGCGTTTGCAGGTTCTTCTTTTGTTGTCTGGTTATTTTTGCCGTTTTGGGGTGTTTTGTTGTTTTTTCCTGTGTCATTTTGTTGTGGCACGGCATAAAATATTTCGAGCTGATCTGTTGATGTTATCTGGCTTTTCATATCGATGTTTGTGGCAAGGAGACGAATGAGACGCTGAGAGAGAGATTTTGACAGATTATGACTGAGCAGAGTATTATAAATTGCATCATAAGCTGTCGGTAATTGTGTTTTACTGAGATAAGAATGTGAAACACCATTCCGAAGAGTCGCTTTAAGTGCGTGAGACATTTTAGGCTCTGCACTTTCCACAAACTGATTTTGGTCATTTAAAGCGATGGTGAGAACATGATATGTTCTGTCGTAGATGCTGGCGCGCACGAGATGATCCTCTTCTCCAGCTTGTGTAACAATGCCAATGCGCAATAGGTTTCCTTCTTTAAGCGTATCTGAGTTGTTCAATTTAGTTAAAGTGCTTACAACCTGTTGAATTTGCTCTTTTGTATAGTTTGTGTCTTTAAAAACATCGGCTATTTTTTGTTTTTTACGAATAGGAATAATATCTTCAACATAGTTTTTCGTGAGATCAATTCGATGACTTTGAGGAGAAATGGTCACATTTTCCTGAATAATGCGAACCTCAGGTGTTTCTGTTAATGGGGTTGTGGTGGATAAATTTTCTAGTTTTAAAGGGTCGATCAGTGTGAGCATTGAAAGGAGTTCATTGGTTTTTTCCAAAGCAAATTTCGCTTTTTTTAATTCTTGTTGTGCTTCCTCATCTGTTAAGGTATCCGCGCCATCAAAGTTTATTTGATCAATGATAAAATGGTGATTGCGTAAGGTTATTTTGGTTTCTACTTTTGCGCCATAAATATATCCAGAATCCTGTAGTTTAGCCGTTTGCTTTTTCGAATCATCTGCAAAAATGTTTAAGGCATCAAATTTAGGATAGGTATATTTATGGGGGCGCTCTTCAGCTAAAGACATTCGGAGCCATTGGAAGTTCTGAGTCTTAATGATTTTTTCATTTTCTTTTGTTTGCAGAATTGATAATTCAAATTGGCGTTTGCTATCAAAGCTTTGTCTTGCATGGGTAGGAGAAATACGGTCGCCTTTATATCGATTGGCATCAGGGTCTTGTGTTTCTGAGAGGCTTTTTTGTATAAACCATTGTGGAGGTGTTACCAATCGTTGCTGTTCATCAAGAGCGGTAAAAAGTGCAATACCCATAAGAATGCAGGACGTGATTCCTGTGAGAATCGTCCCTGTGAGCCAACGAACAGAAATCTGTCGGCGAGCTGGTCGCAAACGTTTGACTATAAGAGCGGGGTCTTGCCCTGGGTCGTTTCTTTGTTGTTCGTTATCCCACATGGATTTTTAGAATACTTTTCAAATATTAAATAAAAAGGCTAGCATAGCTTAGCACACCCCTACAAGGATTTGATTCTTTCATTATAGATCATGCAAATCCTTCAATTTATATTTTAACTGTAATGACTTTATAATAGCGAAGAAAGAGAGAAGCGCAATAACAGCGTTGGAATGATATTAACATTGCACAACAAATAGTTCTGAGATCTGCATGAAGCATTTATGGGTTATATAGTCAAATTTGATCTTTTTTCTTGGTTTTTAAAGAATATAAGCCGTTACGAAAGCATTTTTTTGAGTTATGCTATTTCTTTATTATGCATGATTTTTTTATGGTTTTAGGTAAGATTATTTTATTTTTTAAAAAAATGATATTGACTCTTTGTTAGAAAGAGTTCTATATATC
>NZ_JBEPLT010000026.1:0-7728 GCF_040545385.1 Bartonella japonica | reverse complement strand
AAGTTTCAAGCTCGGGAAAACTCATTCCTGTTTCAAGTCCTGATGGGGGTTATAGAACACTCACTGCAGAAGAAAAAGCAGAGTATGGGCTTCCGGAAGAAGTTCCTTTCCAAGTTTCAAGCTCGGGGAAGGTTATTCCTGTTTCAAGTCCTGATGGGGGTTATAGAACACTCACTGCAGAAGAAAAAGCAGAGTATGGGCTTCCGGAGGACGTTCCTTTCCAAGTTTCAAGCTCGGGGAAGGTTATTCCTATACAGGGGACACAGGGGGCTGGACCTGCTGCTGAAGCTGGTTACACGCTTGTGAAGGATAAAAGTACACAGAGTGGTTTACGCGCCATACCCATTACAGGAAGTGCTGCAGAACGTAAATTAATAAAAGAAAAGAACGAAGCATTATTACGCTATGCCGAGGGGATCGCCCGTGGAGAGCGGCTTGTTAACACATCAAAAGATTTAATGGAAATACTTGATGAAAATCCAAGGATCGTTGGCACGCTTGGTCATCTTCTCTCAGGGGTACCAGGATCAGAAGGAGCTGATTTTGCAGCTATATTGGAAACTCTGAAGAGTAACATTGCCATTGATACATTGCAAAAAATGAAATCCTTAGCACCCAATGGGGCATCAGGCTTTGGAAACTTATCAAATGTTGAATTTAAAGCGCTGCAGAATGCGGTTGCAGCATTGGGGACGAATCTTACATCGAAGCAAATGAAAAAATCTCTTCAAACGATTATTGATACTTATAGTAAAGCGAATAGAGCAACGAAGGTTCTTCTTTTTGGGAATGGAGAACTAACAGTTGAACTTATTCAAGAAGCCTATGGGATCACGCCTGATAAGCAAAATGATGAGAAGAGTGAAGGATCCGATGATCAATTCAACAAATATTTCGAAGCATTGCCGGAAGGTATGCTGTTTGTTGATAGTGATGGTCTCATTAAGGAGAAACAAACCAATGGCTGAGTTACCACCTCTTATTCATCGTAAAAATACAAGAGTCATTGGGCATATCAATGACTATACACCCGAACAACTTCAAGAGTTTTTTTTAAAGAATAAAGAAAGGCTTAATGGATCTATCGCAGGGAATAAAAAGGCTACGGCACAACAGGAGAGACCGCAATCAAGTGCTATGGATGCTTTTAAATGGGGAGCAGTGCATGGAGCGGCTTGGAGCTATGATGAGGAAATAGCAGGGGTGTTGGCAGCAGGACCTAATGTTACAGGAGTTGCAAAATATTGGATGGGAGATAAAGAAGCTGTCAAAAAATATAATGAAGTTGCGAAGAAATGGCGCGACTATAAAAAAGCAGCCAATAGAGATCATCCTTATCTCTATTTGGCTGGTAATGTGGTTGGTGAGTTGGCATCTTCTATTCCTATGGTAGTTTCTGCTCCTGTAGCAGGAGCAGCTGCTCTTGCACGTGCTGCTGTGATAGGGGGACGTGCTGTACCTGCTGCAATGCGTGCTGTACCTACTCTTTTAAGAGGACGATCAGCAGTTACAGGAGCTAAAATAACAGGTGACGCCGCAATGAAAGCAGCTGCAAATATTACAAGGCGTGCAGCAGAAAAAGCAGCAGCTTCGGGAGCAAAAATAACAAGTAAAGCTCTTGCAGCAGGGGAAAGAGCTACTCAATTAGCCTTGGCGAAAGGTGCAACACATAGAGCAGCTAAGGCTGCTGGTAAAGCTGCAGTGGAAGCAGCAGCAAGAAAAGAGGCAGCAAAATTTTACCTACTACGTGCGGCAAAAGTTAATGCTATCCATGGAGCTGTAGTAGGAAGTGGTGAGGGTGAAGGTTTTTGGAATACTTTAGGCACAACAGCCACTGGAGCATTCTTAGGAGCAGCGACCCCCGTTGTCGCTAGTGGAATCTCAAAAGTTATACCTTCTTCTGTTAAACAAATGCCTTCTGCTGCTATACAAGGTTTAGGTAAATTGGTTGGGGTGACGAAACCCGCAACCCATGGAATAAGCACTAAAGCTCTGAGGGAAGTAAGTCATTCTTTAGGGGATGATGTTATGGATAACCTTGGAAAGACATTAAAGCAGCGTGGTCCTGATTCAATGATTATTGATCTTCATGAGGGGCTTTCTGCGCGAGTTTTTGATGCAGCCAAAAAAGATTATGATACCTATGCAATCGTAAAAAACCGTTTAGGAGCTCGGCAAGATGAAACGGCTCGACGGGTTAACGACGGAATAACAAAAGTGCTTGGTCCGAAAGTTAATACAAATGATTTAAAGCAAGAGATTATTAACAAAGCACAAGAAAAGGCTGGTCCTCTGTATGAGAGAGCAAAGGCAATGCCAATTGCTAAGACGGCTCAAGAGAAATTATCGCTCTTGCAAAAAAGACCTGCATTTCAAAAATCCTCCGACAAAGCAATGGAAAGAGTGCTTAATGATGTAGATCCAAAGATTTTAGCAAGCAAGAGCAGTTCACAGTTGGATATGCGGCTTTTACACAAGGCGAAAGAAGTGCTGGATGATAAGATTAACTCTGCTGCTATAAAAGGAGAACGAGGATATTCTAGAGAGTTGATGAATGTTAAGCAAGAACTTCTTGATGTTTTGGAAACATCTTCTCCAGAGTATGCCAAAGCGCGGAACCTTTATCGAAGCGAACTCGAAATTGGTGATGCATTGGATCATGGGAAAAAAGCACTGGAGAAGACAGTTGATTTAGATATGATTAAAAGTCAGCTTGCAGGGATGGGGGCATTGGAACGAGATGCCTTTAGAAAAGGTGTTCGTGAACAGATAGAACATGCATCAAAAAATGCCAATAATCCAGAGAATAGTTTGTTAAGTTTATTTAATCCGCAAAATACTCAAGAGAAACTACAGCATATTTATAGTAAGGATCAAGCGGATCAGCTGATGAAAATGTTGAGGCCAGAGGCGGAGCGATCAAAGCTTTTTTCACAACTGCCAAAACATGTAGGGGAAGTAGGAGAAAAAGCAGCGCAACGCGATAAGAATATAAAGAATCTCTCTATATATAAGGCGCCCTTAAAGCTTTTTACAGAACCATGGGCAAGAATAATGCAAATGGTCCATAAAGATGCAGAAAGAGATATTGCAGCTCTCATAACAGCGCGTGAGAGGGGAGATATTGGGTTATCAAGGAAAAAAGCAGTTGAACTTCTTCAGAAGTTTCATGAAGCAGAAAAGCAACGCTTAATAAGAAAAGATGAGCACGCAAAATTGATCAATCTTGTTGGTTTTCTTTTGAATGGCGCTGCTGTTAGAGGGATTGCAAACGAGTGATTGATTTTCCTCTTCATGTTAAGCATGCCATATCTCAGGCAGCACGAAATTATGGTTTACCGGAAAGCTTTTTAAAACGCGTGGCTATGATCGAAAGTCAGGGTAATCCGAATGCACAAAATAAGAACAGTAGTGCAGGAGGGGTGTATCAATTTTTAGATTCAACAGCCAAACAGTATCAATTAAAAAATAAATTTGATCCCTTTCAGTCGGCTGATGCTATGGCGCGATTGACGAAGGATAATGCGCGTTATTTGCAAACAGCTTTGGGCAGAGAACCCTCAGAAGAAGAGCTTTATTTAGCTCATCAACAAGGAGCGGCAGGAGCAGCCAAGCTTATCAAAAACCCGACATTACCAGCCCATCAGCTTTTAGGTCAACAGGCAGTGGCATTGAATGGTGGACAGATCAAAAACACGGCGAGTGATTTTATGAATCATGTTTATCAGCTTTATGACAAAACGGCTTCTGTTCCAAATATGATGACGCAATCACAGCAAGAAAATTGGCAGGGAGCACAACAAGAAAAAGCTTCATTGCAAGGGATTGAGAGGTTTCAAAAAGCGATAGAGGGCGATCAGGTTATGACAAATAACACCTCTTCTTTTAAAGATGGTTTAATGAAATTCGCTGACTTAATGAAACAGAGCGCAGAGATACACAATAAGGAAGAACAGAGGGCACAGCAGCAAGAGATGCACAAACCAAGCATGGCAGGGGGAGCGCAGTTTGGTGCACGTCCTTCTATAGATTTAACAGGGTTAATTGATCCTTCAAGGCGGAAGCCCGCGACCTTCTTTGGACAACAAAGAGAAGAACAATTGCGAGGAGAGTTGTTGAGGAGAATAGGAGCTTATCATGTCTGATATTTATGATTGGTCGCTTACAGCTGATGCCAATGCACACTCAGATGATCTTATTAATTGGGCAGAGGGACAACCACCAAGTTCTGTTAACAATAGTGCACGAGCGATGATGCAACGTGTGCGGGAATATCTTGCCGATAATGGTGGTTCTCTGCGTTCTGTCTTTCATGTGAATGATAAAGAAAAGACAACTTCTATTAAGTTGACAACAGTTTCACCGATAACGACGTATAAAAATGATCTTATTCTGCGTTTTAAGGCTTGTGGCGTCAATATTGGTCCGACAACAATCACGGTTAATAACATAGAAGAAGAGCCTGTTTACAAAGTAACAGATGCCGGTGTTCTTCCTTTAGAAGGTGGTGAATTACAAACGGGCGGTATTTATGAAATCGTCTATAGTGAGGATGCTTCAAAAAAAGATCTTGATGGGTGGTATTTAATCAATCCTACATTCAAAACATTTCCAAAAATAAGAAGCTTTCCTGCCGGCTTTATTGCAGCATTTGCTATGCAAGAACTTCCAAGTGGTTGGCTTTTATGTAATGGTGCTGTTTATAAGAGCAAAGATTATCCAGACTTATTCAAAGCTATAGGGGATAAGTGGGGGAAAAATGGTGATGAAACCTTTAGAGTCCCCGATTTTAGAGGAATGTTTTTGCGTGGCTTTGATGATGGTCGTGGCTTAGACAGCAAAAGAAAATTTGCGGATATACAGAAAGATAGCATCAAATCACATACACACGCTTGCACTGTTGAAAAAGCAGGCGGACATAAACACGGGTTTGATTATTATTCCCTTATGGGAGGGGCGGTTAATGTTGGGAAAAGAAATCCAGCTTATAATACTGGCTACAGAACAAGTACGACCAATTTTGCTGGTGAACATACCCATAAGGTCAGCCTTTCTGCAACAGGTGAGGCAGAAACCCGCCCTGTAAATGCAACGGTTGTTTATGCGATAAAATCATAAAGTTTTCGAATGCTGAATAATCCATCTGCTATTGATGATATTACTGACGCGGAGCAAATCCGCGTTCTTTTTTATGCAAGTCATAGAATGGTTCATGCTCCATTAAATAAGATCATCGATATGATCAAAAATGAGATTCAGCATGATTTTTTAAATGCTTTGATGGAGCAGCAAAAAGCGACAGATGAACGCTTAGAAGCCCTGCAAAAAATGATCGATGAAGTGCGCTTGCAGGGTTCCTCTTCCACACAACCTAAAAAATAAATTTATTAAGGAATTGAATGTCATGCCTCTTCCCCATCATACGCATACACTTGAGATTAAACCAGCAACAAAAGAAGAAGTCAAAGAAGGTCTTTCAGACACTAAGGTTCTTGCTCCTGTTTCAGTAGGGAGTGCCGCAGCCTATCCTGTAGACTATTTTGCGACAGCTGCTCAAGGGAAAAAGGCGGACGATGCTGTTGCCAAGAGAGATATTGGGGATCTTGCTTATAAAGCGAAAGCCACAGTTTATGATATCGAAGCCAGTGGGCATCCGAGCGAAGATACGCTCTTATCCGGAGCTGGTTGGGTAAAGCCCTCTTCTTTAGAAATCGGTGATATGAAATCAGCAACTTATGACCCAGACAATATAAGGTTAAGTGCGTTTTCTATGGAAAATATGAGTGAGGGTCCTAACAAAAAGATTTTGACTGAAGAAGAAAGATTAAAGCTGCAATGGCTTAGTTCTTTTGGTCCTACGATAGAAAAGTGGCATATGGGCGATGAGGGCGTCAATTATCCTATTTCTCCTGTTGATCTGAAAAATACCATTCATTACTTTTCGTTATCGAAGTCCGTTGCAATGTCAAAGTCGGTCTATGATCCACAAAAAATCGAAAAAGATACTTTTGATATGGACAATATGCGAGAGGGAGAGAAGCATTTTATATTAACGGCTGAAGAGCGCATACAGATAGCAGAGATTACAGCGCTTAAAGACGGCATAAAAGAAGTAAAAAAGACAGCCGAGTGTGGAGTGAGTACAGCCGATGAAGCAAAAGAAATTGCGAATAGTGCATTAAGTGAAGCCAAGGGTGCAGAAACTAAAGCCGTAGATGCACAAGCTGTTGCTGCTACTGCACAAAAGACAGCAGAGAGTGCACAAGCTTCTATCAATAGTGTGCAGAAGACGGCTGATAAAGCGCAAAAGACAGCTGAAAAGGTGCAAGAAAAAGTTGATCTCATCCAAGCTTTTGAACAGCAAGACTGGATTAATGGCACAAAAACAGAGGATGGTCTTATATCACCAGTCAACTTACTGGCTTCAATTAAAGCAAATAGCAGCGACAGCAATGGAAGCTGTCATTGTAAACCTGTTGAAATCCTCATGACAGAAAGTGGAAACATTCCTTGGCCGGAAGGTATCACTGGTGAGACAGAACTTGAGATATGGGCTTGGGGAGGAGGTAATGCTGGCGATGATAAGGATGGCATTGGTGGCATTGGTGGTTGTTGTGCATATGTAAGAGCAAGAAAAAAATCTCTTGGAAGCAACTTAGTGCGTATCGGAAAAGGTGGAAAAGCTACTGGTAATAAATACGGTGGTCATACAGAAGTTGGTCTATTTATTAAAGCTTTAAACGGAAAAGATAGCCTCATTAAAGGTGGCATTGACGGTGATAATGGATCTATCGGTAATACACCTGATGTTGGCGATGGTGTCGAAGGCGGCGCTGGTAGCTATGGTGCCTTGGGTGGCAAAGGCGGTGATGGTGGCAAAGGCGGTGACGGTAAAAAAGGCAGTGATGAAGTAGGCTATAATTATCGTAATGGCGGTGGCGGTGATGGTGGCAAAGGTGGGGATAATTTTTTATCGAATGGTGGTAGAGGTGGCGCTGGCGGCAAAGGTGGCGGTGAAGGCAACGATGGATCTAGTGGACATGGTGGCAATGGTGGCAAAGGTGGGGATAGTATTTATGGCTGCGGCGGCGGTGGCGGCAATGGTGGCGCTGGTGGAGGTGGAGGTCATGGTGGCAGAGGCGGCAAAGGTGGAAACAGTGTTTATGGCGGCGGTGGCGCTGGCGGCATTGGTGGCAAAGGTGGAAATATGTGGAAAGGCCAGAGTGGCTATGGTGGCAATGGTGGCAAAGGTGGCGATGGTGGAAACAGTGTTTATGGGGGCGGTGGCGGTGGTGGCGCTGGCGGCGGTGGCGGTGAGGGTGTTGGTGGCTATGGTGGCAAAGGTGGAAATAGTATGTGGGGTGGCGATGGCGGCGCTGGTAGCTATGGTGGCAAAGGTGAAAACAGTGTTTATGGCGGCGGTGGCGGTGGTTATTTCTCAGGAAAAGATGCAACCACTTCATCCAGTGGCGATGGTGGTGATGGCGCCGTATTAATCAGGGTATATTTATAGAACGGAATTAAACAATGGCACGAAAGATCAATAAAAGCTGTCTAAACTATTTAAAGAAATGGGAAGGACTAAGGCTCCATGCTTATAAAGACGTATCCGGTATTTGGACAATTGGTTATGGGCATACAGAAAAAGCTGGCAACCCAGTGGTTGTTGATGGTATGGTTATTACGGAAAAAAAAGCAGAAGCTATGCTTTTGGCAGATTTACGTCAA
>NZ_JBEPLT010000025.1:0-7789 GCF_040545385.1 Bartonella japonica | reverse complement strand
CAAGCAAAGTAAAGTTGGTTCCAAAAGATTGTGAGATGTATGAAAGCGATAAGCTTGTTAATATAACTGATAAAACAGAATAAAAATAGGTATGGCTGGGTTTTCTTTGGCTATAACGCATTATAAAAAGAGAGAAATAAAAAAAGCCGTGCCAAGTAATATGACGCGGCTTTAAAATGTCTATCCTTATGAATCAACCTTAATACAAGATAATAACACATATATACAAAACGTATTATATTGCAAGCTCTCTATTAAAGTTATGAAAACTTATCAAAAGGAATGTAAATGATGCATATGATCTTTAATCACTCATTTGAATGAGAGAACCTATAAACGCTTTTCGTTGCTATCAAACGTATCAATCATGACGCCCTCCTTTGTGAGGTGGTCATTTAAAACAAAGCACATAATCAAAATGCTTTTTTAAAACGTTTCAAAATATTGATTTCAAAATTGAGTTAAGTGAATTGAAATAACTTACATTCTAAATCAAAACACTTGGGAGCTTTATCAATCCAATCAAAAGAAAATGCGTCTTAAATGAATGTCTTGTAAAAACGTTCTTTTTACATTTACGAGCGTTGGTTTTCAAAACAGTCTCTCATAAGATAAAAGCAGCATTTTTTTAACAAAGTAAAGATCATAAGCTTATCATTGCTTATAAAACATAAGTTTCAAACGTTTAAACGTTCATTGAGAAAGGCTTTCATAAGCGTCTTTTTAACATAACTTCTTTGCAAATTAATCGCTCTATATTTGGCTAGCAAAATTAACCACCCCAATTATGGGGGCGTTATCTTTAGAATAGAGCTTTCTTTAATATTGTAGCTTTTGTCTAAAAATTTAGAAAATCCCATACCTTATGATGTTACAACGGTTTTGAAGTTTATTTCCTTATGGCTTCGTATTTTTAAGTTGCAACTTTTAAAACGTTTTTTGCTCGCTTGCATATATCATTAAAAGGCTTTTGATTTCATAAGACATAAAATACCTCTTTTAAAAAGCGATCTTGTCTTTAAATCCTTTTATGCAACCTTTAAAATGTTCGGTGTTATGATGATGCTATTATGACAGATCTCTATTTTGCGCTCGCCAATTTTGGCGACCAATAATTTTGGTCTTTATACGATTAACAAACCAATCTTTAAAACAAGATGTGATCTTTTAAACGTATGTTATCGATAATTTCAAACGATTGAATTTTTAACAATGTGATTTCTGTGATAAAAAAACGTATCATAAAATTTATAAACTGTTATGAGTGATAACTGCTTTTCATTTCATTTGAATGCACCCATGCGTTATAATATTCGCATCATGATTTGCTTTTTATGATCTATTCATACATGGCAATCTTCTATAAAAAATGGTCAAATGAATCATACATAAAAGTGTGGATTCTTAAGTGGATTCATATAAAATAATTACAAACAAACTATTGACTTTATTGTGTTTTTTGATATTATGCTGAAATTGAAGTGATTAGAGCACCACGTGGCAGAGTGCCTATCTTCAACACGTTTTCTTTATCTTGGTAACTAAAATTAAGACGCAAAAAGCTTACCTGCTGGGTATGAAGATTTCTTCCCTGTAAGGGCTGTGGTAATTGATCTGCCATGTCTTGTTTCCTTAATGATTTGCCACAAATTGCACAACCACAACACACTCACCAGCATCTGTGGTTTTATCTCGTGTTGCATAAAGGGTCATCTCTTTATCCTCTGGAGCAAAAACCTTTTGATCTGTTGGTGTAAAATCTTGCACATTTTGGGCTTTGATATCTTTTTCACCAAACTCATTGCCCCCATAGGTGCTGCCAATCTTTAATTTCGTCTCAGAAAACGCTGTTTTAACAAACGTTTTTATTGAAGTAATCAACGCGCCACGAGGTAATACTCCGACTTTCTCAGTGAGATGCTTCTCTTTATGCGATATATTCAAGCGCAAAAAGCTTACCTGCTGGGTATGAAGATTTCTCCCCTGTAAAGGAGGAGGTAATTGATCTGCCATGTCTTATTTTCCTCCCTATAATTACGCTGCCGCTTCACCACTGTAGGTAGGAATAACAATCGTTCCAAAATCTTGTGCTGTTTGCGCACTATTTGGCATTTGGAAACGGGTTTTCTTCATTCCTATCAAAGTTTTAGCTGCAACACCAAATTCACGTTCATAATCAAAATATTCTTCTTTGAGTGTGTAATTCGTTGCACTATGGTTTTTTCCAAAACCTATAATCGCACTCTGCGCTCCTAAGAACACCGCACGACGCACACTCTTTACCGCTGTATTATTTGTCGAGTTAACACCATGGGTGACATGAATAGCTTCCCGTAAAACAACACCGTTATACATACCAAGAGAACCATCAAAGATTGGGTTCTTCGCACGAGAGGTTGCGTAAACGGATTTTTGAATATCTAACCACTCACCAGCCGCTGTATTGGTGCGCAATTGCATCACTTGTGTTGGATGCAAATACAAAACATAGACATCGTCACCATTGATATGAACGGGGGAAATCTGCGGATTAGCAAGTTTCGCTTGTTTAACAGCTTCATCAATAAGCTTCAAACTAAAGCTATGTTTAGCTTTATCGGTAAGGTCTTCATCTTTGGTTTTCCCATCCGGACGAATAATACGTTCACTGCTTGGTGCCATGATTTCATTAAAGCCGTAATGAACCGGTTTAATGTACAATTCTCGACCATCAACGCTGATCGTACGGGCTGTATAACCACACACCTGCAAAAAGAACATGATGCTTAAACGATTGGCATACCAGCGAACCAAGCCTTCTTTCGCTTTCTTGCGTAAATTTGGAAGAATTCTCTGTTGATCAATCGAGTCATCATTAGCAACACGCGCTGCATGTAAAAGCTCGTTAATCACCAACCGATCATTCATAAATTGAAGCGCTTCTTCATTGCCTTCAAGAGTTTCACCTTGCGTGACACCATCTCCAAAAAGATTGACCAGCAAACTGAACGTGACACTATCCCCTGCACTCTTATGGGTTTCGTTATAAAGCTGGATAATGCTGTTCGAACTCTTGCCAATCAGAGGAGCAATTTTCGTTGCTTTCAAAACTTCATTGCTTAATTTCTGTGACCACAATTTCACCGATTGTGGATCATGGGTCCCTATATGTGTTGTTGCCATTTTTTGTTTCACCTTTCTTTGCTATAAAAAAAACCGGCTTTAAAGCCGGTGGAAAATCCGCATCAAAGGCGGATTATGCTGTAAAACTTATTGCCTAATCAGGGTCTGCACCCATAATTTCATAAAAACGCGCTTCATTTTTTGGATTGGAAATCCACACGTTGAATTCCTTTTCTGACATATTGGCAAGAGTTTCTTTTGTCATAGGACCTGTCATACCCCCTCCACCTGATGCCGTTAAAGTTTTCGCAGAATTCTGACGGTCCTGAAGTGCTGCTACCTGATTATTCGCTTGCACTGTTTGGTTCTGATAACCAAGATTTTGCGCTATCCTATAAAGCTCTTCTGCTGGATTAACGCCTTTTTGTGCGCACGTTGCTACAATCGTACGCAACTCGTCCCCTATAATTGCATCTATCGTACTTTTTTGCGCATAATGCGGATAAACAGAAGACCATGCGTTCAACTGCTTTGCACGCGTTTCATAAAGAAAATCTGCCGCTGCATCAAAATCACTATATTTATCTTTGATTGAGTTCACAGAACTTTCTAAAAATTGGTTCAAATGCCCATTAAATTCTTGATATTCAACTGCCTGTCTTTGTGCATCTTGCTGGGCACGAATATACGCGTCTTGCTCTTCAAGCTTCTTGCCCATCCAGCCCATATAGCCAATAATATCCTCACGTGGATCTGGGGCAGAACCTTCACCTTCAACGCTTGGCGCTTGGGATTGAGGCTCATAAAACTTGGCAAGTGCTTCACGAGCTTGCTTGGCTTGTTGTTCTGCTCGCTGCTGATCTATAGGAACGATCTCTGAAGGCTTTTCAACAGGCTCTGCAACCTGTTCTGTAGACGTCTCATGATGACTATCAACCGTTTCATCATAATTGCCGGCATCAAAAGAGCTCTCATCATCAAAAACTTGCGTTTCTGCTGTATAATCTTCATTCATACCTTCATTCATTTCTGCATTCATGCTTTAACCTTTCTCAAATGCTTCTTCCTCTGTAGCTTGCCGCTCTTTCACGCATGATCTGATTTTGCATTTGTTCATTGTAAATGCGCTGCCGTTCAAGTTCATGTTTCTGCTGCATCAATTCCGCTTCCAATTCTGCTCTCTTTTGACGCATGTACAATTCAATCTGTTTTCCTTGTAAATCCATTTGTTGCATCTGACTTTTAGCCGCAATATCTTGCTGCTTTTCTTGCAGCTTCATTTCCTGTTCCGGATTGCTTTGCTGAGCTTGTTGTGCCATTTGTTGCTGCTGTTGAAATTTCTCGCTCACACGATTAAGCAGAGATGCAGGCAATGGTGAATAACGAAGTAAATCAAGCATGATATCCGGAGTGATAGCATTTTGAAGCAATGGTAATAGCTGGGCGATAATGCCAAAGGTACGCTCTTTTTCATTCGGACTGGTCGGCGCATCATCTACTACAATATCATAATCAACACTCATCACCGCTTCACGCGTTAACGGAATATATTGCGCATTCTCCTCACCCGATATCCGCACCAATCGACCATCAGACAAATAATTTTGTATCAAGTGTAAAATAATCTTACCTTGTCTTTTGCGATACAAGCGCAAGCCATCAAACAGACAAGCAAGCAGGTTAAGACTAGATTGACGCCGTTGTGCTTCTAAAATACCCGCTTGTGAGACTTCTCTTGTCCCAATAAATTCAGGCGATAAGCCCGTTACCTGATTAATCGCTTCCTTGGCTTCATTAAACAGTTGGAAAAAACCCGTTGGAAATTGGGATACAGGTTTGGGTTGTATCTTACCACCTGCCAAAGCACCACTTTTCAAAACTGTAATACTGTCTACCCTGCTCCAACTCTTTACAGCTTCTCTTTCATCTTCAAATGCCCCCCTCTCAGCCATAATTCCGCCTTTGGATTGGCTATTGAGAATATGCATGACTTGACTAAAATATTTATTCGCCCACCGTTGCGGATCTTTTGTCGGACGTACAACTCCATAAAATTGCCGCTCTATCTTATCAAAATACCCCGTTATACACTCCCACCCCAATTGACCCGCAGGTACCAAAGGTTGATCAGGCTCTAACAAAAGCTTTCTGCCTAAAAAGGCGCGCCTTACGACCTTTTTATTGAAGGCTGCCCCTTGAATATCAGGCATCATGCACTGTAATTGCTTAAATTCCTCCTCGCTATAATCACGCAATTCACCTGTTTCTAAATCAGGGGCTTTGAAATATCTTTCGCTTTCAAACCAACGACATTCGACAAGTGTGACCATCCGGCGACCGTTTTCAACATCAACACCCTTATCATCATCATAAGCTTCAAGATCATTGTGATGAACCTCTTCATAAGAACCCCCATCTCTTGCCCAATCTGCACTGAGTTCATTCCAATGGGCTTTTGGAAACATTTGCTTGGCTACTTCCAAAGGCTTGCGGTCTACATACCACATGCGTTGTGCATCCGTTAAATTCGGTTGCACTGCCGCACTATCCCAAACCATTTTCAATGGATCTAAACGCGTAATGACTGGACCGCCATCGAGGCTATTCTCATAATCAAGCCGCGTATCGGTCCACCCCATTCCGCAGATAACAGCATCTTGGAAAGCATCAGAATCCGCGTATTCAGCATGTGCCACGTCCCTAAACCATTCCGCTGCCCCTGTAAGCAATTCACTGGGCAATGCCTTCCCTATTTGACGAGGGATAAATTGCACCTCACGTTTATTATTTCGCTCGGAACCAACAACAGCATTCACAAGTGGGGCAATACGGTTGAAAGTCATAACAGGGCGGCGCTGTTCTTTTAAAGCCGCTAAATCTTGATCATTCCACTGATCACCATTGTAAAATCGAAAATCCTCCCTTGCATGTTCACGCCATTTGTTCACATGCTCCACGTCTTCTTTGTACCAATGAACAAGCTTGCGAAACAAACCTTCTGTCGACAGATCTGATTTCTCTAAATGCTCTTCATCATGCATCATTCTGCCATCCATGACGTACTCTCATAAACTTCTCTATCACTATAAGCCTGTTTCTTGTGTCTCTGTACCGGCTGTTCGTAACTCACACACATTAATCCAAAAGCATCTGCACCATGACTAGACCAATCATGCTCTGCTCCTAAACCGATATTACGCTTCTCATCCCATTTCTCATGATACCAGTTCAGTGCCTTGCGCCCCGCTACTGTCGTATCTTCATGACAACGCATTGATTTATAATGATAATTCACTGTTTTGTATGTTGAATGAGAGTCCCGAATAACGTAAGATTCTCTCATTTCAAACCGGTTTATGTTGAATCAAACAAAACCACTCATTTGCACATAACAAGCGGGATGAGTGTGTGGATAAAATTTGTATAAGAAAGGACTAAAAATGGCTCTTATGAACCGTCTGAATGCAAGGGCTGTCGCAACATTGGGAGCTGGCAAATATAATGATGGTGCCGGCTTGTTACTTCATAAGCGTAAAGATGGAGGTGCTCAATGGATTTACCGTTATACTATTCACGGGCGCCGTCGCGAAATGGGATTGGGGGCTTTAAGACATGTCTCTTTAAAACAAGCCCGTGAATTGGCAACTGGGTGGCGTTCTGTTTTACGTGAGGGTCGTGACCCCATTAAAGAACGCAACAAACAAAAGCGTGAGGCAATAAGCAATCTTCATTATTTAAAAGATATTGCTTTGGATGCTTTTGAAAGTCGTAAAGCTGAATTAAAAGATGATGGTAAGGCTTGTGATTGGTTTTCACCTTTACGTCTTTATATTCTCCCTAAATTAGGCTGTTTACCCGTTTCTGAGATTACCCAAACAGAGATACGCAACACTATTGCCCCTATCTGGCAGACAAAAGCTGCAACAGCTAATAGAGCTCTTACTCGTCTCAATATTTGTCTCAAACATGCGGCTGCTTTGGGTTTGAATGTTGATTTACAAGCTGTAGAAAAAGCACGCGCGCTCTTAGGAAAACAGCTCCATAAAGCACAAAATATACCGGCTATGGATTGGAGAGACATTCCCGCTTTTTATAAAACACTTTGCCAAAAGACATATATAACACATTTAGCTTTGCGTTTGCTTATCCTTACAGGGGTTCGTACTTTTCCTTTGCGTCATATCCATAAAGATCAAGTTGATGGCGATATCTGGACAATCCCTGCTGAAAATATGAAAGGAAGGCGTGATGCTACAACAGAATTTCGTGTGCCTTTATCAAAAGAAGCATTAAAAGTAATTGAACAAGCCCGTTATCTCTCCAAAAGTGATTTTATCCTTTCTATTACCGGTCATGGTCCTCTTGGTGAGAGTAATATATTACAGCATATGAAACGTGCTAGACTTGAAGCACGTCCGCATGGCTTTCGCTCTAGTTTACGTGATTGGCTCGCTGAAACAACCGATGCCCCCTATGAGGTCGCTGAAACCATTCTAAGTCATACAGTAGGAGGACAAGTAGAGCGTGCCTATCGTCGTACTGACTATCTAGAACAGCGCCGTGTTTATATGGATAAATGGGCGGCTTATGTTACTGGTCAATCTTAAGATATGGGGTAATTTACCCCATCATCTGTGGATAACTTTAGCTCTCTTCTCTCTCATTCTTTCTCAATAAGACTCATAAA
>NZ_JBEPLT010000024.1:0-8285 GCF_040545385.1 Bartonella japonica | reverse complement strand
AATATTTGTTCAGTCATGTCAAAAGGCTTTATGCGGCGGCGGATAGCTTAGCAACAGAGGGGGCAAAATTGATTGTCGAGCGCTGTGATCATTTATCCGATGTTTTTACTTTACGTGATATTCATCAAAGAAGTTGGATCGGTTTAACAGATAATAGAGCCGTTAAGCAAGCTTTAGAGCTCTTATGTCGTTCCAATCATATTCGTCAAATAGCAAGTGAAAATAGCTCACAAGGTGGTCGCCCTACCATACGTTATGAATGGCACCCTTTCGTTAAAAACAACAGCATCAAACAATGAAGTCATTGTAATCTTTTGTTATCCTTAAAACCTTCAAAGATCTTATCGTACCAACAGAGGGTTTACAAAGTATCTTTGAGGGTTTTGGTTTTATAATTTTTTAAAGAAGAAACATACAGAGGTCCTTTTAAATCTTGTGTCAAAGATATCCAAAACACAACCTCTAAGGTTTTGACGGGGTTTTGAGTTTTGAGGGTTGCCCCTTTTAGATAAAAAAACGATAAAAAGTAAAAACGTTATTTTTCAATAGGTTAAGATTTTACAGATCTTAAAAAAACAACTCATATTGATAACACAACCTATAAATTCAACTAATAATATACGTTTTGAGGGGGTTTTGACGATTTTTACACCTTCAAAACCTATAAGGAAAATTCGTAATAAAATCTATCAAAACACTCATTTTGATATTTTAAAGCACATAGTGAATTTATCTTGATTAACCCGTGAAACGAACAGCAAATTTCACTACTTTGCTGATCTTATTCCATGTCATAGCCTGTGGATAAATAGCCTTTAAAAACCCTTTTAAAAAAAATATCGGCTTTTTTCGCATTTTTCTGCATTTTTTTCACCATTTACTCAAAATGGATTTAATAAGCTTCGTTTTGATTCTTTTGAAGAGAATTAATCAATAGAATATATTGTCATGGAGTTTATCCTTTATGTCTTACCCTCTTTATTCTGATAACAAACATGTTACTTTACGCTCTCTCTTACAATCCTATCGTGAACAAGCGATATCAGAGCAAGAAAAGCAAGCCGCTTTTGAAAAGTTTGTCATAGCTTATTTGACGCAAGACCCGCTTCAAAAGCAAGAATACGAAAAGATTCAAACTTATAGAGAGGTCGCAGACGAAAAGGGTTGGAAAGGAAGCGATACAGACACCGATATTGATTTGGTAGCGAAAATTCGTGATCAAGAGGATTACGTTGCTATTCGCTGTCAATTTTATGAGACTAATCATCAGATTAGCCAAGACGATATTGAAAGCTTTATCGCCATTTCTGGTAAAAAGAGATTTAAATACCGTCTTCTGATTGATAGCACGGAAAAAGACTTAAGCGAAAATGCCCATACCATGATTGAAGGGCAAGCTGTTCCAGTTTATCGGATTAATCTCTTTGATATGGAAAATAGTCCTATCGATTGGGGGATCTTTGATAAGACAGGCAATATTGTTCTTTACGAGCAAACGAAGAAAAATCTTTTAGATCATCAAAAAGAAGCGCTCAAAGCGGTTTGTGAGGGGTTAAAAGAAGCAGACCGTGGCAAGTTGATTATGGCCTGTGGAACGGGCAAGACCTTTACTAGCCTTAAGATAGCAGAACACATAGCAGGAATTGGAAAGCATGTGTTGTTTTTGGTGCCCTCCCTTGCCCTGATGTCCCAAAGCATCCGTGAATGGACAGCCGATGCACAAGTGCCCTTGCGTTGCTTTGCGGTGTGTTCCGATAAGCAAATCGGCAAGCGTCGTAAAAACCAAGAGGATGATGGAGAATTATCGGCATCCGATTTAGCCCTCCCTGCTACAACCGATGCCTCTAGGCTTGTCGAGAAAGTAGGAAACTCTTCTCCCCATGCGATGAGTGTTATTTTTGCGACCTACCAATCGATCCAAGTGATTGTTGATGCGCAAAAGGATCATGGTTTAGCAGCCTTTGATTTGATCATTTGCGATGAAGCACACCGTACTACTGGGGCTTCATTGGGAACAGAGGACAGTGAATCTGATTTTATCAAGGTTCATGATAACAGTCTTATTCACGGTAAAAAACGTCTATATATGACAGCAACACCTCGTATCTTTAGTGACCATGCTAAAAGGCGTGCCGATGAGGTTGATGCTGTTTTAGCATCTATGGATAATGAAGCCATTTATGGAAAGGTTCTTTATACCTACAGTTTCACCGATGCGGTCAAGAATGAACTGTTAACTCCTTATAAGATTATTGTTCTGGGTGTTGATGAGGGGGAAATCAGTAAAACCATGGAGATGCCTACCACAAGTAAAGACTATGAACTTGCTTTGGATGATAAAACAAAAATTGTTGGCTGTTACCAAGCTTTAACCAAACTGGATCTAAAAGCTGATCTTGGAGATGATACGGCTCCCATGCGCCGTGCCTTGGCTTTTTGTAAAGATATCAAGACCTCTAAACGTATCCGTGATACCTTCCAAGGAAAAGGTGTTAAGAGGATTTTCAACAGACTTTATCAAAACCACCCCGATACGCCCCCTCTAATTTGTGAAGTTGATCATATTGATGGGAAGGATGGCGCCAAAGAACGGTCAAGAAAACTGGATTGGTTGGAAGAAAATGTGGGAGAAAATCATTGCCGTGTGCTCACCAATGTAAGATGCCTCTCTGAGGGGGTGGATGTGCCTACACTGGATGCGGTGATGTTTTTACACCCGCGTAAAAGCCAAGTGGATGTGATACAGGCAGTAGGGCGTGTGATGCGGCGCGCAAAGGGTAAAAAAAGAGGCTATATCATTTTACCCGTTGGGGTCCCTGCTGGGATTGACCCCGAAAAAGCTTTAAAGAACAATAAAAAATACAGTGTTGTTTGGCAAGTTCTCAATGCTCTGCTTTCTCATGATGAGAATTTTAGCAAAACGCTCAATCAGATGAATTTAGGACAAGATGTAAGTCCTATTTTAGAGATTATAACGGTTTCTCAAAATATGGATTTAGAGAATGTCACCACGGTTGTTGATGATATCCCTCTTCAAGCAAGACCAGAGCATGCAAGCGCAAGTAATGTATATCCATTGCGTAAATCGCTTTCCACTCATCATGGACAAACAAGCTTCAACTTTATGGCGGCATTTCCTCGTGCCCTTAAAACGGTTCTGATTAAAAGGTCGACCCTTTCTGATTATTGGGGCATTTGGGCGAACAATGTTGCTGAGATTGCTCAAAACCATATCAATCATCTTAAAGATATTCTTTCTGATGAGAAAGGCAAAGCGCGGTGTGCTTTTGATGCCTTTCATAAGGAATTAAAGAGCAATTTAAACGACAGTATTACGCAAGAGGAAGCGCTTGAGATGTTAGGACAACATCTTGTCACGCGTCCCGTGTTTGAAGCCTTGTTTGAGGGCAATGAATTTGTCCAAAACAATAGCATCTCACAAGCCATGGAAAGGATTTTAGCTGAGTTGGATAAAACCAATATCAAGCAAGAGTCTATAGAATTACAAGGGTTTTATAACAGTGTAAAATTCCGCGCTTCTGGGATTACCGAACCCCATGCAAGACAGAACCTTATTATCAAACTTTACGAGGATTTCTTTTCCAAGGCATTTAAGAAAACCACGGATAAGCTTGGGATTGTTTATACGCCCGTTGAGGTTGTGGATTTTATCATTCATTCTGTTGATGATATTTTACGCAATGAATTTGGAAAAAGTCTAGGATCACGTGGTGTTTCTATTCTTGACCCTTTCACGGGAACGGGTACCTTTATCACAAGGCTTTTACAATCTAATCTCATCAAATCAGAGGATATGGAATATAAATTCCGTCATGATATCCACGCCAATGAGATTGTCTTGCTAGCCTATTACATAGCAGCGATTAACATTGAATCAACTTATCATAGTCTTATGAAAGGTGAGTATATTCCTTTCAAACATATTGGTTTGGCTGATACGTTTCAGATGCTTGAAGAGAAGAATCTGCTACAGGAATTATTCAAAGAAAACAGTGAATATTTAGAACATCAAAAGAAACTGGATATCAAAGTTATCTTTGGTAATCCTCCTTATTCGGTAGGACAAAAAAATGAAAATGATAATGCAAAGAACACTCCCTACCCGATATTAGATAAACGGATCAGTGAAACTTATGCGGCTCAATCGAAAGCAAGTAATATACGAGCGCTTTATGACAGTTATATACGTGCTATTCGTTGGGCGAGTGACCGTATTGATAATGCTGGGGTAATCGGTTTTGTTTCTGGTTCAAGCTATATAGAAAAGCCAGCAATGGATAGTTTACGAAAATCTTTAGCCAAAGAATTTACGAGTATTTATGTACTTAATTTACGAGGTGATATCCGTAAAAATATGATGAATAAAAATAACGCTCAAGAAGGTGAGAATATTTTCGGCAATGGTAGTATGACTGGTATTGCGGTAACGCTATTTATCAAAAATCCCAATGCTATTGGACCTTGTAAAATTTATTATCATGATATTGGTAATAATCGTACGATAAAAGAAAAACTTACAGCTCTTGAATACTTTGGTAGTGTTGGTGGTATTACACGTAAACAAAGCTGGCAAATGATTACACCAGACAAGTACGGTGATTGGATCAATCAACGTGATGACAGTTTCAAGACATTCCTAGCTCTAGGTGTTAAAAAAGGGGATGATAAAAAGCTATTTGAAACTTATTCTCGCGGTATTATGACGAGTCGGGATGCTTGGGTATATAACTCAAGTCATGATGTTTTAGCAAAAAACATGCACAACATGATTAACTTCTATAATAACGAAGTAGAACGATTTAATGATGCCTACCCCCATGCTGATCGTAAAACACGTGCAAAGTCTATAGACCACTTCGTCAATACAGATGAGAGAAAAATAAGTTGGAGTAGTAGTTTAAAAGAAGAATTGGTAAGAAGAAAATTTTCTGAATTTGAGAATGATTGTTTAATTCAAAGCCTTTATCGTCCTTTTACACAACAATGGCTCTACTACAATCGTATTTTTAATGAAAGAACTTACCAAACGCCGTGGATATTCCCTATAGGGAAAGCGGTTGAAAATAAGGTAATACAAATTTCAGGCATGGGAACTCAATCAGGTTTTTCTGTTTTGATAGCTAAGTCTATACTTGATCTTCATGTTGTGCATAATGGTCAATGCTTTCCACGCTATATTTACGAAGACACTACAGTTTCAAAAAGTAAAAGTGAAAAACAATCCCATTTATTTACAAATTCTACAGAGAAAAACACAACATCTGGTTTACAGAGACGTGATGCCATTACGGATGAAGGACTAGCATATTTTAAAATGGCTTATCCTAATGAAACCATAACAAAAGATGATCTATTCTATTATGTTTACGGTCTACTTCATTCAGAAGATTATCGCTCTCGTTATGCTGATAATTTATGCAAAGAATTACCTCGTATCCCTTGTGTAAAGAGTGCTGATGATTTTTGGAAATTTGTAACAGCAGGGCGTGAATTGGGTCATTTGCACGTGAATTATGAAGATGTAGAGCCTTATCCAGTGACCTTTAAAAAGGGTAATCCAAAAGTTACAGAGATCTCTAATCCCGAAAAATTCTATTACGTGACTGAAATGAAATTTTCTGGGAATAGTAAGGAAAAGGATAAATCGACTATTTTTTATAATAGCAATATTACCATAACAGATATCCCTCTTGAAGCTTATGAGTATATCGTCAATGGCAAACCCGCTCTTGAATGGGTTATGGGGCGTCAGTGCGTTAAAACTGATAAGAAGAGCGGCATTGTCAATGATGCTAATCGCTATGCTGTTGAAACCATTGGCAACCCTGCCTACCCTCTAGAGTTATTTCAAAGGGTTATTACCGTAAGTTTAGAAACCATGAAAATCGTTAAGAACTTACCAAAATTAGAACTAAGAGAAACTGAATAGACTTGGCATGCTCACATAATGGGTATGTTAATCTCACAAGGGGTATAGAGCTTATAACGATAATCTATACCTCTCTTGTTAAGCTGATTAGATACAATCTTTTAAATAATAGTTTATATGCGTTATTCTAAAAAGAAATCCCATCTTAAAGTGAATAGGCTTCTTTTGAATTGCCTTTAAAAGATTATATCGTAATCTAAAATGATAACTTTATGCTTTTCAAAAGCTTTGTTTAAAGAGAGTTATGTATATTCATTTTGCTTATAGGTTTTGAAGGTGTAAAAATCGTCAAAACCCCCTCAAAACGTATATTATTGATTGAATTTAGAGATTATATTATCAATATGGGTTGTTTTTTTAAGATCTATAAAATATTAACCTATTGAAAAATAACATTTTTAATTTTTATCGTTTTTTTATCTAAAAGGGGCAACCCTCAAAACTCAAAACCCTGTCAAAACTCATAACTATAATGATCTTGATAGCATCTCTTATGAGTTACAAGCTATCTTTTGAAAAGCTTTAAAGGATCATATGATTTTCATAAAGCACGTTGTAATCAATTCTCTAAAATCATAAGGTTATCATTCAAAAGAACTGATAAAAATTCATAAAAGGGATTTTGCTAATCTCTATAATTATCAGTTTCTATTGAGATGTTTTCATAACAATCTATAAATCGTAATTATCCTATATCCTATTTATCGTTTCTCTTATGAAAATGAAAAATGATGCCATGGCTATAAAGCATATAACAGCTATAGAGAATGCGTAAAAATAACAGCCTTATTTGAATAAAGCAAAAATGCAAATGAATGCGTTGGTTATAAAGATCATCTCTATAAAAAACTGTTAAGTTGCAAATGTGTTATAAACAAAATTCACAAAAAAATTAAAAATCATTTAGTGAAAAAAACTGATAGGTTATAAAGATAAAAATACGCATTATGAGAGCGTTTCTAAATATTATAAATGTATAGATTCAAAAAAAACACAATCGTTTCATAAAGCCCATAATATAGCTTTAAAAGCACATAAATATAAAAGAAGCAATTAATAAGCACATGATATTATCAATACATAACGTATCTAAAAAATACAAAAAATATCAAAAAAAATAAAATATTATTTGACAATAAATACGTATTTTGTTATATAAATAATCAAGTGCTTAACAACACTAAACAAACAGCGGGTAGATTACGAAACAATCTTTCCCATCTTTTAAAATACTGACTGTCTTTTATGTTATGATTAGCATATAATGATTATGTCGGGTGTGGTTACACCATACAATACTCTTTATGAGAAAAGTGTAACGACGGACTGTTTGCCGTGTTTGTTAGCACCCGGCGCCCTTCTGGGCTGTCAATAACAATATTATTCAAACAGGTTTTAAATATGACAAATATATCAAAAAACACCCCCGTTCTCTCTAACATTGCAAATGAAATCGCATCTGTTAATCAACAAGAGCCTGCAAAAAAATACGAATTTATTGATGATGGTGAATATATCGATGGTCATTTCTTAACGCGAATTAGAGCTTTAAGAGATTTTGATGATGTCAAAAAAGGCGACCTCGGGGGCTATATTGAAAGTGAAGATAATCTCTCTCATGAGGGAAATTGCTGGGTTTATAATAAAGCACGCGTCTTTCAAAATGCACGGGTTTTCGGAAATGCGAAAATCAAAAGCTTTTTTGTTGACGTATATGGTAATGCTAAAATTTATGGTAATGCTATTTTTGAAGGAAGAACATTAAAGGACAATGCTAAACTTTCAGGCAATGCTCATGCTAGCAATGCCGTTGTAATTGAAGGCAATGCACAACTTTATGATAATGCCTATGTAACTGACTATGCTCATATTTCTGATAACGCCGTGATTTGTGATAATGCTCATGTTGGAGGCAATGCAAAAATAAGTGGCTCTGCTTATATTTGTGATGATGCACGTGTTTTTGATGATGCCATGGTTTGTGATGCTCTTATCTCAGGCAATTCTTATATTCATAGCAATGCCTCTCTAACTGCTAATGAAGATATTTGTGATGATGCATATCCCGAATTTGGTAGTGAAGATGATTATTATCGTCATGAGTATTATGCTGATTGTGAGGGGTATTATGACGATGATAATGACAGCGAATATGAAAGTGACGCTGCATAAATAACGCGCGGGCGCGGCGGGGGCGCCCCTCTTTAAGACATCTCATTCTAAAATTTAATCTTTTTATAAAGGAATTGTGCTATGCAAAAAAAGTTTGCACTCACAAATGAGACACGTGTATTTAATAATCAAACTCTTTATCGCATTAAAGCATTAAAAGACT
>NZ_JBEPLT010000023.1:0-2500 GCF_040545385.1 Bartonella japonica | reverse complement strand
ACCAATAAGATCAAAAAATTCTATCAATAAAAAATTACTGACTAAATTGGGAATGTCCCAAAAAATGTAGATTTTGTTCCTTGAAGTCTACATAAGTCTTCTTCCTCAAAACGCTTCTCATTCTTCTCATGTGAAAAAAAACGAAAAACAAAAATCCCCGAAAAACAGAAAACGCTTCTATCCTTCTCATGTGAAAAAAATCTCTTATCGTTATTGTATAAGAAAAATTCTGGAAAAACAGAAGAGGACTGCATATTCCATCTTCGCTTCGCTCTATACCTATAAAAAACATGGAAAGTGGATACTCATTTTTTCCACTATAGGAAATAAGGGCCGACAAGCTATAGATAGCCAACTAAACCTTCCTCTTAACAGCTTAAGAGTAATAGGGGAGATAATTTTGTGAAAAATAATTTGTGGCTGTGATCTTTGACCAGTTCATTCGTAATGTCCGCAGAGAACTTTTACTATCCTATCTTGTTCAACGCTCGCATTCTTTGCTCACAAAAGCAAAAAAATCAAATGGTATTCCGTCAAAAAGCTTATAAAGGCTCGATACTTCATTCTTGGGATCAGAGAATTGCAAAAAGTGCATGATTGCAGAAGTGCATGATTGCAGAAGTACATGATTGCAGAAGTACATGATTGCAGAAGTGCATGATTGCAGAAGTGCATGATTGCAAAAAGTACATGATGAAGAAGGGGGCATTTAGAGAAGGATATTTAAAAAGCTGCACCAACAGGGCAGCTTTTTATCGGTTGCATGTTTTTTGCATAAAGTTTTAAAGTTTGAAAGAATCCTTACGACTTCTATAGCCATAATAGCCAAAAACACTAGAAATAATCGCGCCAATCAGGCTGCCTAAAAAGCCCCACCATCCCATATGGGATGCTTTGGTAACAGCTTTATCCGCAGTATGGCGCGCATCCTTTATGGAGGCATCAAGCTTTTTAGAGAGCGTTTCAGCTTGTTCTTCAAGGGCTTTGATGGCTTGGGCGGTTTTTGTCTCAGCTGTTTGATAGAGATAAAGCGCGTCGTTGGTCGTCTTTTGTGCATCTGCGGCTGTCATGCCATTGTTCATAAGGGCGTTTACGATGTCGTTTCGATCAAACTTGGCCATAAGGGCTTGGGCACGATGAGAAAGACGTTCACTGAGATCTTTCAGAGTGGTGCGATAGTGAGAAGGATCATCTTTAAAAGCTGTTATTGCTGAGCCAATATCTTGAAGAGCTTCCTGATAGGATTGTTTTAAACGTTCAGGATTGAGCGCAGGAATATCGTTTTTATTCAGAAGGGTGCGTAATTCATTGTGCAGTGTGTCAAAATTGACGCCTTTATCTTTCTTCTCACGTAAAAAACTTTCAAAGCTTTCGACGTTTAATTTTGAAAGAAGGGGGGAAAGATTTGTTCTAAGGCTGTCTGCAGTTTGTTGGATCATAGAGGTTTTTTCTGTAGCAACTTTAGCCCCTAAGTTTGCTGTGCTTGAAACCACGTGAATGGCTTGCAGGGTCATAAGAAGTGTTAATAGAGCCCAAGTTAAAAAACCGTGAACGATACCGGAGGATTCTGCAAAACGTCCTGCAACAAAACCTCCCAAGGCAAGGCTGATCAGGGTGACAATAAGAGAACCAATCCCAAAGGAAAGAAAAGAACCTTCAAAAGGGGTGGAAGAGCTAAAATCAATTTGGCTTAAACCCAATGCTGCTACCAGAAAAGATAAGCAAACTGAGGTGGCAAGAGCTGTCACCAATCCAGCAAAAATTGCTGACCATGAAATAGGGGTATGGAAAAAGGGATAGTCCGTCTCTAGAGAGGTCTCATCTAGAAAATGGGTATCGAATGGTGTGTCTTCAGGAATGCGAGTTTCCATAGTTTTATCTCCTTGAATGATGCTGGAGATACAATGCCTCTTCATCCATTATGTTCCAAAAGTAACCAATTTAGGTCAAAAATGGACAATAAATCCATACGATAAGATATTTGAATAACTAGAAAATATCTGAACAATGGCCAAAACTATTATATCAAATTTGCAGAAAAACATTACAAGGGTGAGAAAATTGACAAGGGTGAGAAAGATCTTTGTGGAATGCACACAAAATTAAGTATGTTGAAAACATCACATCCAAAGAAACCAAAATCTATAAAAATAAGTGCAAAAAAAATATCGATGCTTAAATCTATTAAAAAATATCTAAATCTATTAAAAAAGTGATATGAAGCACCACTCCTTCGTGGACACAAGGTCATAAAATAAGAAAATATTTCCTTTTAGAGGAAAACATGATACCGATCGTCTCAAAAAAAACATGCCTTCCTATGCCTATGAAAAAGTAAAAAAATACATGAGAATATAAAATGTTCCAGTCAAAGTTTTTTAAAAAACAGGATATTTGCGGACCGCTTTGTATCGGTTTTGACCCTAGCCATAAAGTTTTGCAGTCGTGGAATTTAAGCTGTGATTATAAAGGGCTAAAAGACTTTTGTGATATTCTTCTC
>NZ_JBEPLT010000022.1:0-12080 GCF_040545385.1 Bartonella japonica | reverse complement strand
CATTTGAAAGCGTTGTAAGAAACCATCATTGCCTTTGCCATATAAAACATTGCGTATAAAGGGCAGAATGCGAGAGGGTTGAATGCCCCCTATAATAGAGACGGTTGCATTGGGAATAAAAATGGTTCCCCGCCCAATCCGGTCATAAATAAATTGACCATCTCCATTAAAAGCTTCCAAATAAAAGGCACGGTCTGATTGATATTCCTTCCGTTCCATATCTGTTAAGAAACCGGATAATTCATCACGCACCATCAAGAGACCACGGGGGTTTTCTTTTAAGAGTTCCCCAAGCTTTTCAACGGTCACATCATTGACAATAAAACGAGAGACATCATCATCACGCGCATTGTCTTTAGAGAGGGTTTCAGACAAAAGAGCATGGGCTGTTTCAAGATCTCCTTTTTTTATTGCTTTATGGGCTTGTTTTTTCTTTTCGGACTTGTCTAAAGTTTCAAGTATCTCTTCAATTTCTTGTCTCTCTTTCTGCTTTAGCCAGTCTTTATACCATTTCTTTTGGAGGCAAGTGATGGGAGCTAAAGCCGCTCGCATGGTAGGCGTTTTCATGGTTGAAGGTTGACCAATAAGAGCCCCCCAGAGATTAGGGACAATCTTCCAATCATCATGTTGTTTTGGAGCAATCCGCACGCCATTGCCAATGAGAGCAGCCAAGCCACACAAAGCAGAGACGGCGACAAAATCGATAGGGGATTGTTGACGGTCAGCAACGTCATAAATATAGCGACCTAAGACATATGGGACTTGTATAGGATCAAAAGGCTCAACGGGTAAGAGAGCCGTATCAATTGGTTTTAATTCCCCCCAACCATTTTGTTGCAATGCCTGTTCATAAGGAATAGCTTTTAAACAAGTATTTTCGTTTAAAGAGCCATTATCGTTATCATTGACGAGTGTATTTTGATTGTTGGTATCTACAATATTATTTTTATTCTCTCTCATTTATTTATACCTTTCAGTATTAAAAAATCATTGAAATCTAGACCGTATGGGGCTTGCATGATAAAAACCTCAAAGCCTTGTCTATAGGCACGCGCAGCGAGGGTAAAACCTGCTTTACGACCAGCATCATCGCCATCCATTGCAATGGTGAGACGCGCTTTTGTATGGGGTAAATTCACACGCATCATGCCACTGGTTGAAAGGGATGCCCATAAATTAACGGGCTCTGATAACAATCCAGACAACAAAGCCAGACCAGTTTCAATGCCCTCACAAACAACAAGATGCTGATCATTGCCTTGGCTTAAATGCACAGCACCACCAGCTACAGATCCCAACATAGCTTTTGCTGGTGACAAATTCGTTTTGCAGCCATTGTCTTTTAAAAAGGTTCTATGGATCGCAAAGGAACCAGCCCCCTTAACAAGAGCAACCAACGCGGGTAGTGTTATCCCAGATGGGTGCGGACATTTACCGTGAAAGCGTAAATCAGACGGCAATTCACATGTAATCCCCCGCGTGCGTAAATAGGTCTCAGCTAAAGTATTTTTGATTGGTTTGCTTTGTTGCCAAATTGCTTTTGCTCTCTCTGCTTTCTGTTTTGCTCCTTTGAGATCAGCACAAAACTGTTTTGAGAAAGAAAGCGTATGATCATAAGCTTTATGACCCAGCAAGCCAATTCTTGTGAGCGCTTGTATGATCTCTCTAAAAGAGCAACCAGCATAACAATAGAGCAATAAACGCCCATCATTTCCATTAGAAATAGATAAACTAGGCAGCCTATCATCATGAGCAGGGCAATGAGCAAGTCCATAATACCCACGCCAAACCCCACGCAAGGCACGCGTGATACCCTGCGCATTCTTAAAAGAATACATCATTTCTTGTCCTGTAATGTTGCGTCACAGGACGGATTCTGCTATCTTGAGGGTGTTAAGTTTGAGAAAGCCTTGTCCGTCCTTACGTGACAAGGTTTTTTTATGCCGCATCACTTTGACGTTGCTGTTTTGCTTGCTCGATAACATTGAGAAGATCCGATTGTAACCAACGGGATAAAAAACCAAATTTTAAAGGTTTTGGTAAAGATCCATTGGTAACATGACGGCGGAATGTTGAGACACTCATATGAAGCAATTTTGCACTTTCACGGTCTGTTAAAAGAATATCGTTTTCTGTCATTCTAAAATCCTTTCATAATAAAAAATAGAACCAAATCATGCCTATTTATTAAGCACATTTTGGATGATTTTTGAAGGTATTTTATTTATAAAAAACAGTATTTTATCTTAGTTTTATTGATGTGATAAATTATGAGTCTTATTGAGAGCGAATGAGAGAGAAGAGAGAGAAAGTTATCCACAGATGATGGGGTAAATTACCCCATATCTTAAGATTGACCTGTGACATAAGCCGCCCATTTATCCATATAGATACGACGCTGTTCTAAATAGTCAGTACGACGATAAGCGCGTTCTACTTGTCCTCCTACCGTATGAGCTAAAATGGTTTCAGCGACCTCATAGGGGGCATCGGTTGTTTCAGCGAGCCAATTGCGTAAACTAGAGCGAAATCCATGGGGGCAGGATTCAAGTCCAATTTTTCTCATATATTTTGACATAACCATAGGTGAAATAGGAGCCCGACTAGAAAAAGAAAAGATGAAATTACTTTTAGAGATACAACGGGCTTGTTCTATCACTTTCATTGCCTCTGATGATAAGGGGACGCGAAATTCTGTTGTAGCATCGCGCTTTCCTTTCATATTTTCAGCAGGTATGATCCATATATCCCCATCAATCTGATCTTCACGAATATGACGCAAGGGATTGGTACGAACCCCTGTAAGGATAAGCAAACGCAAAGCCAGTTGTGTGGGGTTTGTTGTTTGGCAAAGCGTTTTATAAAAAGCGGGAACATCTTTCCAATCCATTGCAGGTAAGTTTGTGATTTTATGGCGTTGTTTACCTAAGAGAGCTTGTGCTTTTGTTACTGCTTGTAAATCAACATCCAAACCCAAAGCAGCCGCATGTTTGAGACAAAGATTGAGACGAATGAGAGCTCTACGCGCTGTAACAGCTTTTGTATGCCAGATAGGGGCAATAGTATTGCGTATCTCTGTTTGGGTAATCTCAGAAACCGGTAGACAACCTAATTTAGGGAGAATATGAAGGCGTAAAGGTAAAAACCAGTTTCCATCTTTACCATCACCTTTTAATTCAGCTTTACGACTTTCAAAAGCATCCAAAGCAATATCTTTTAAATAATGGAGATTGCTTATTGCCTCACGCTTTTGTTTATTACGTTCTTTAATAGGGTCACGTCCCTCACGTAGAACAGAACGCCACCCAGTTGCCAATTCACGGGCTTGTTTTAAAGAGACATGTCTCAAGGCACCCAAGCCCATTTCATGACGGCGCCCATGAAGGGTATACCGTAAAATCCATTGAGCACCTCCATCTTTACGCTTATGAAGTAACAAGCCAGCACCATCATTATATTTGCCAGCTCCCAATGTTGCGACAGATCTTGCATTAAGACGGTTCATAAGAGCCATTTTTAGTCCTTTCTTATACAAATTTGATCCACACACTCATCCCACTTGTTATGTGCAAATGAGTGGTTTTGATTGATTCAAGATAAACAGCTTTGAAATGAGAGAATCTTACGTTATTCGGGATTCTAACTCAATATGAATAACGCTAAATTATCATTATAAATCAATATCTTGAACAAGTCATGTATATCCTCAATAGCCAATCCAAAGGCGGTTTGATGGCTGAACGCGATGCTTTTGACGATGAACGTCAGGCTTTGGAAAGTTGGTCACGAACGGATGCGATTACATGGTTGAAAAAGGGAGCTTTGACCAATGGAAAATTACAACCCAAGCCAAGTGCGCAATTTCCTTCGGGTTTTTTCCAGTTATTTAATGAATCGCGCGAGGCAATCACGCATGTTACAGGATTGTCTGCTGAGTTTATAGGGACAAGAGAAGCCAATCAAGCCAATGTCCTAGAAAATACACGCCGACAATCAACCCTTAATTTGCTTGCAGGTTTATTTGACAATCTCAAGCTTTACCGATGCAGACAAGGAAAAATTATTCTTTATTTGATTCAGAATTATCTTTCTGATGGTCGTTTAATTCGGATTTCTGGTCCTGAGAATGCTCAGTATATACCGTTAACACGTGAAGCTGTGACAAGTCTTGAATACGATATTATTGTTGATGACTCACCGACCAGCCCGAATGAAAAAGAGAAAACTTTTGCAGCGATTACTCAGATGCTGCCGCTTCTTGGTGGTTTTTTAACACCGGATATGATCCCCGATCTTCTGAAGCTTTCGCCTTTACCCGCTACGCTTGTGGCAAGTTTAACAGCAAAAGCACAGCAGGCACAGGAACAGCAGCAACAACAGCAGATGATGCAACAAAGCCAAGCTCCACAATTGAGTCCAGAGCAACAAGCAAAGATCGCGGCTCTGCAGCAGGAAACACAGGCAAAAGGCGCACTTTATCAACTTGATGCGCAGCAGAAACAAGCCGTCTTACAGCAGAAGAATATTGAGCTTTTCTTGAAGCAGGAGCAAGCGCGGATGCAGCTTGAACTTCAACAAGCAAAGAATGCAATAGCGCAACGTGACTTAGAGCGCAAAGCATTACAAGCGCAGTTAGAACAGTATCGGGCTGCAACTGCAAGAGCAAGAACGCATTAAAGGAACAAAAGATGGAAGAAAAATTTACGCCAGAAGAACAAGCGGTTTATGATGAACACTTTGCTAATGATCATTCTGTTGAGCTTTTTGAACCTGAGCAAATTACTGAACCTGAGCAAGTTATTGATACTTTTGAAACGAATGACAATTCTGTACAGATGGTTGATGAACAACCTCAGAGGTCGCTCGATTATGAAGCAATAGAGCAAGAGAGACAAGCACGCCAAAAAGCAGAGCAAAGTGCTGAAGAAGCGCGTGAACTTGCTGTTGAGATTGCGCAAAACTATGCGGAAATGCAAGAAGAACTTGCGCGACACGCTGAGGCAAATATTCCAACTCTAGAAGAGGATCCCAAAGCGCATATTGCTTGGCTTAGCCATAAAGTGCAAGAGCAACAGAAATTGCTGAATGAGTTTTCTTATATGAAAGAGCAGCAAAAGCGTATAAGTCAAGAGCACTATGAAAGGCAACAATTAGGGGCTTATTTTGAAGAAGCCAAAGCTCAAGTTCAAGACAAATATCCAGATTTAGAGAATATCACGAATTATCTCTATGAGATAGCAGATAATTCATTAAAAGCGCAAACAAGTCTCTATCCGCAATGGGAAGACCCTGCGATGAGACAGGAGCAAATTGGTGCTGAATTGCGCCAAATTTGTCAGCAGTGCCGAAAAGCCGGTCTTAACCCCATCGAGGTGCTTGTGCAAAAGGCAAAAGCTTTTGGCTATACAGAAGCCCCGATCAAGAATGAAGTTGAAACTCTCCAAGAACGGAACACAGCAGCAAGGACCTTAGCAGCACGTGGTGGGCAGGTTCCAACAGGTGGTGTTGATATAAGAACACTCTCTTCCATGCCGGAAGCTGAGTTAGCTGCGTGGGTTGAGAATAATAAAGAAAAATTTGAACACATCATGAGCAGAGTGTGAAGAGATGCACGGAAGTGCAGAAGAGATAACCAAGTGGTTATGATTGCTTGGTTATGCCGTAAGGTTCATTAAAAAACTAAGAAAGGCATTTTTTGAAATGGCAACAACAGAAATCAATATTAATAACCCATTAGCGGTTCGCGTTTGGGCAAAAATACTTAATTCAGAAACCTCCAAAGCGACGCCAATAGCCCCTCTTATGGGGAAAGATAAAAATAATATCATCCAAGTTTTGGATTCCTTGGAAAAAACAGCGGGGGATTCCGTTACAAGTGGATTGCGTGTTCAGCTTATGGGTGATGGTGTTACTGAAGGTCAAACGCTGGAAGGCAATGAAGAAGGTCTTCAATTTATGAGCGAAACAGTGCGGATCAATGAGCTTTCTCATGCTGTGCGTGTTAAAAATTATGGGACGATTGATCAACAACGTGTTCCGTTTAGTTTGCGTGAAGAAGCAAAGAATGGACTTGTTGATTGGTATGCTGATCGTTTGAGTATGATGTTTTTTATTCAGGCTGCTGGCTATACAGCTCCGTGGATGAAGTTTGAGGGGCACACAATAATGCTGAAACCTGTCCATTATGGTTTTAATGCGCCATTGGAGCCTAGTAAATTGCGCGTTATTCGTCCAAGCAATAAAAAGACTGATGAAGAACTCACTAAAGACGATAAGTTTACATTATCTCTGATCGATAAGGCTGTAGAACGTGCAAAATTGGCTAATCCGCGTTTACGTCCTGTTCGTGTTGAGGGAAAGTCTGTCTATGTGCTGTATTTGCACCCCACACAGGTGACTCAATTGCGCACAAATACAGAGAGTGGGCAATGGTTGGATATTACCAAAGCCGTTTATAGTGGTTCACACTCTAAAAACCCGATTTTTGATGGTTCGTTGGGCATGTATAACGGTGTTGTTTTACGGGAATCTGAACATGTACCGAATGGCGTGGATTCAAAAACGCAAGAGCCTGTTCCTTCTGTCCGTCGTGCTATTTTGCTGGGTGCGCAAAGTGTTATTATGGCTTATGGACGGATTGGTAAAGACAAAACGCGTCATCATCTTACAGAAGAACTCTTTGACTATGAACGTGAATTTGGTGTTGCCTCTAAGACCGTTATTGGGATGAAAAAATCACATTACACCTTGCCTAATTCTAAGCAAGGAGGACAAGATTTTGGCACGATCGTTATCCCATCTTTTTCTGAAGAAGTATAAAAATATTGAGCGCATAAATAGGATCTAAACTATGGAAAAAAAACAACCCTTTATACAGCCATTTGTTGAAGTTGTTGAGACAACAGATGATGGAATGCCGATTGTTTTACAAGGTCGCAATATCCATACACAACAAGTGAGTTTTTTGCGGACGCGTATCAAACATACAGATCATGGGCTTACGACGAAAGTTGGTACTTTGCCTAGAGGTGCTTTAGTTAAGAGCATCACTGTTTATACACTTACCGATTTTGGCGGCGCAACTGCAAAGTTTGGAAAAAAACCAAGTGGCAGTGATTATGGCAAAGCAACGCTAGTGAGTGCTGGTGTTGAAGAGTTTAATTTACCTATCGAAGTGCGAAGTGTTCCGTTAGAGTTTGAAAACACGATTTACGCTACACGAGACAAGAAAAGTACTCAAGGAGATGCTGAAATCATAGTTGAGTTTTATACTAATTATTAAAAAATAGGGGGCGTCTGTTTTTTCCGTCCCCTGAGATTCTTAAAAAGAGTTGATCATGACAATAACGATACAGACAAGTGGTCCGATTGAAGAAAAAGGGACCCTTGTTGCACGTAACAAAAATTTCATTCAAATGTTAAAGGACATTCAAGATGAAATAGATGATCAAACCGATGAATATATTGATCAAGTACAGAAGGCGATATTTTCAGCACTTCGGTTTTGTGAACGATTGCCGTTCTATTTTAATGAAAGCCGTGAGATTGTTTTTACCACTCTTCGAGGCAAAAATCGTTATGGTGGTGAGACAAGCCATTTTATTGCAGAGGCTGTTCAGATTGTTGAGGTTTATCTCTATGATAAGCATTACAATAAGTTCAAACTTTTGCAGACAGACCCGATCATTCTTGAAAGTTCTGAGAATGAATTAAATCGTGGTACTCCGACGCGTTATGCCTATTTTGAACAAAAGCTTGTTTTGTCTCCAACTCCAGATGATGCTTATTCCATTCGGCTTATTCTTAGTCCTATGAGAATAAAAGAGATTGAGACGATACAAGATGGTTCAATATGGTTTTCAGAAGCCTATGAGCTTATCAAAACTCGGGCTAAGTATGAACTCTATACGAATATTATCAAAGAACCGCAAATGGCTGCAGCTGCTTTTGCTCTGTTTCAAGAACAGGTAGAGGCACTCACAATCGAAACGTCACGGCGTAAAAACTTATTCCAGATCCAACATACAGATTTTTGATGACTTTTATTCCTATTGCTGAATTTCGACCGGATATCGCATTTATTAATAGTGGTTATTCGAATGAGATCGTAAATGTTTTACCTGCTCCTCAGTCCTATATTCCATTTCCAATGGTTGCGCCAGCATCGGATCCTTTTCCTGATATTATTTTGGGTGTTTATGCTCTACGCTCCTTAGATGGTGTGCGGATTATCGTAGGTTCACCAACAAAGCTGTATGAGTATAACAGTAGCACGCGTGGATGGAAAGATATCAGCAAGCCAGAGACTGAATATCATGCGAATGAAAACGCACCATGGTCTTTTGCTTCTTTTGGAGAGTATCTTATCGCTGTTAATAGCAATGATGTTCCTCAAAAGCTTGCGCTCAAAACGGATGAAAAATTTAAGGATTTAGGCGGTAATCCTCCACGCGCAGGTCTTGTCCGTGTATGGGGTGATTTTGTTTGCTTGATGAAGCTGACCGATAAACCAAACCGTGTTCAGTGGTCCGGATTGAATGATGCTGAATGGTGGACTGTTGGTGAAAAGAATTGCGACTATCAAGATTTTCCGGATGGAGAATATGTTCAAGGCTCAACAGAAGCAACCAATCCGCTTATTTTTATGCGATCGGCTATTTATCATGCAACATTCGTTCCCGGATCTAAAATTATTTTCAGCTTTTCCAAGATAAAAGATAAAATGGGCGCTAAAAGCAGCACAGCTATTACAAGCCGTGGAAACAACACTTTTTTTATTTCTGATGATGGTTTTTATCAGATCAACAGCACAGGAGAAATGGTTCCTATTGGTTTTGGTAAAGTTGATAAAACCATTTTTACGCTCTACAGTAATTTGGCTCTTGATGAGATGAAAGCGTGTATTGATCCAGTCTATTCACGGGTCTATTTCTCTATTCATGATGATATTACAGGAAGCAATATCTATGTTTATGATTGGCTGCTCCAAATATGGAGTGTCATTAAAGGACAAGATCTCCTTTTATTTCCTCTCTTTTCAGCGGGGTATACATTAGAAGGTTTAGATGAAGTCTCAGAGCGTCTTATAGACTTGCCTGCTTCTCTTGATAGTAAAATGTGGCAAAATGGTGCTCCAGTGTTGGGAGCTTTTACGCAAGACAATAGGTTTGGACTTTTTGCGGGTGCACCTATGGAAGCAGTGATCGCTTCACAAACTGTAGGGGACACAGCAAGACAGATCAACTTAATGACGGAAGCCTTTGTTCAAGCGGACACCATTGAGGGGCGTTTAAGTGTTGGATCTGCTTTTATCATTGATAAGAAAAGTAAATTAAACTGGGCTAAAGAACGCTATGCCGCCTATAATAATGGAATGTACAATATTCGCTCTCGTGCTCGTTATCACGCTTTGCGTCTTAGAATACCAGAAGGCACACAATGGACTCATATAACGGGTTTTGATGTAAAGCTTAAACCCGCGGGCATCAGATGAATTTGAAGATTTATAATACAGAAAAATGGAGTGCTGATCAGATGGCACCCTATTGGGATCATGTTCTAAAATCCATTGCTACCTTTAACAAGAAATTTGCTGAGGATTATACTCCAGAAACTATTTTAAACGATATTTTGAATGGAACGAAAGTTCTTTGGATTATCGTTGATGAGCACGAAAATTTTATGGCTCATGTCACAACAGAATTACAAAAACTCATAACAGGAACTCTGCGGGCGGTTATTGTAACGCTTAGCGGAACAGGTGGGAAAGACTTAAGCCAAGTTATTTCTCAGATTGAAACCTATTATAAGGAAAAGGGAGCCCAAGAGCTTCTTATCATAGGTCGGCATGGATGGAAAAAATCTCTTCAATCGCATGGTTATGTTGTTAATCTTTTAGAATATAGAAAGAAGCTTTAACATGGGAAAAAATACCAAATCTACTCAGAGTACGACACGAACAAATTCACCGCCACCATGGGCACAAGGGATCTTTGAGCAGGCTGCTAAGGATGCAATGGATTTCTATAATAAAGGCAGCGGAAAGGCTGTTTATGATGGTGATCGTGTAGCAGGTTTAAGTGATCCAACAAAGAATGCCATTAATGGGCTTAACAATACCGTTCAGAACTATGAGAATAGTTATTTAAATGGATTGGCAACGGGACAAAATTCAACAAGTAAAAACTTGAGTGAGATGGCTTCCGGACAACAAATAGGCAATAACCCTTACTTTAATGATGCCCTTCAAAACGCATTAAGCAAAGCGACAAATTCCATTAACAGTTCATTGGCAGGTGCGGGTCGTTATGGTTCGGGCGCACATACGGGTGTTCTTGCAAACGAATTAGGTGGTATGGCAACCCAAGCGTTATCGCAGCAATATAACCAAGATGTCAATAATATGATGAATGCCAATAGCTTAATCGATCAAGCGAACCAAAATCAGTTGGCAGGGGCTAATAACTTTTTTCAAGGACAAGGACAAGCCAATATAAATGCTTTGACGGGAGGAAGTTTAATTGATGCCAATAATCAGAGACATATAGATGCAGAGCAGCAAAAATGGGAACAACAGAACAATCTCGATTGGGATCATTTAAATAAGTTGCTTGCAGCTGGAGGAGCTTCTGCCGGAGGTTATGGAACAGAAACTTCAACAACTCCACGGCAAAAAACAAATCCTTGGGAAATTCTAGGAAGCATTGGAAGCATTCTTGGTGGTTTTGCTGGTCTTAGTGATAAAAGAGCGAAAGAAAACATTGTCGAAGCTGGACAGAAAAATGGTCATAAACTCTATGACTATAATTATAAGGGATATCCAGAGCGCTATCGTGGGGTGATCGCACAAGAGGTTCTTCAGACAAATCCTGAGGCTGTTTTCTTGAACACTGCTACAGGCTTTTTGCATGTTAACTACGACAAGCTTGGCTTTAACATGGAAAGGATTGTGTGATGGAGCAAAAAGATTCTTTTTCTCTCTCAAGATTTCTTGATCCGAAATTTTTGCGTCCTATGATATATGAGGGTGTTCCTCAATTGCACAGGCATTTGTTCAAACAGCTTGCGTCTCCAGATTCATCATTTGCAAGACAACACAATTCCAATTCTTTAGAAAATGCTGCTTTTAACACAGTTCCTATCGAGAATATGGACGACTCTGATCATCAGAAAAAAATAAATTTTGGAGGGCTTATTCGGGGGGCTCATGCGGGGACAAGACCATTTGGAGGAAAATCACTAACGGAATTGATTACGTCTTTTGATGATTTAAACTATCAAACGCCTTCCTTGCCAAATTATTCAGATTATACAGTACCAGAATACAACAAACAGAATTTTTCGGAGCAGGGTGTGTCATTGATCCCTTACTCTGACTTTGTTTCTAGTATTGATAAACCTAATGAAGATGAGGCACAAGCACAGCAGAAAAATGTGATGGACTATATTGCAGAGCTCAACAAGAGGTCTGTGCAAGAACAAGAGCAGGATAAGAGTCCTTTTATAGAGGATGAAGCACTTTCTCATGGCTCCTTAGAGGGGAGAAGTTTACAAGAAAAGAGAGCTTTTGATGGTCGTGAAGCTGAGAACAAAAAAGACAATGCCAGTAACTTTTGGGATCGTTTCAAAAAATCAGAGTTTTCAGAACATTTAATGGATTTTTTTGCTGGTCTTTCACAAGGAGAAACACCGGAAGAAAGTTTTTCCAATGCAGGGATTACTTTGCGGCATGGCAATAATGAACGGACACAACGGAAACAGACTTTAGAATTCTTGCGCTCAAAAGGCTACAGCGATGAAGATGCGCAAGTTCTCGCCCAGCATCCTGATCTTGTTCAGAAGATGATTGGAAATACATTAAGCTCTGAGGAAGGGTATAGAACACTCACTGCAGAAGAAAAAGCAGAGTATGGGCTTCCGAAGGACGTTCCTTTCCAAGTTTCAAGCTCGGGAAAACTCATTCCTGTTTCAAGTCCTGATGGGGGTTATAGAACACTCACTGCAGAAGAAAAAGCAGAGTATGGGCTTCCGAAGGACGTTCCTTTCCAAGTTTCAAGCTCGGGAAAACTCATTCCTGTTTC
>NZ_JBEPLT010000021.1:0-15226 GCF_040545385.1 Bartonella japonica | reverse complement strand
CCTGCCCATGATGATAGGCTGCCTAGCTTATCCATTAAAAATGGAAATGATGGGCGTTTATTGCTCTATTGTTATGCTGGTTGCTCTTTTAGAGAGATCATACAAGCGCTTATGAGAATTGGCTTGCTGGGTCATAAAGCTTATGATCATACGCTTTCTTTCTCAAAACAGTGTTATGCTGATCTCAAAGGAGCAAAACAGAAAGCAGAGAGAGCAAAAGCAATTTGGCAACAAAGTCAACCAATCAAAAATACTTTAGCTGAGACCTATTTACGCACGCGGGGGATCACATGTGAATTGCCGTCTGATCTACGCTTTCATGACAAATGTCCACACCCATCAGGGATGACACTACCCGCGTTGGTTGCTCTTGTTAAGGGAGCTGGTTCCTTTGCGATCCATAGAACCTTTTTACAAGCTAATGGCTGCAAAACAGATCGGTCACCAGCAAAAGCTATGTTGGGATCTGTAACGGGCGATGCTGTGCATTTAAGCCAAGGCAATGATCAGCATCTTGTTGTTTGTGAGGGCATTGAAACTGGTCTGGCTTTGTTGTCTGGGTTGTTATCAGAGCCCGTGAATTTATGGGCATCCCTTTCAACCCATGGCATGATGCATTTGAATTTTCCCCATAACAAAGCGCGTCTCACCATTGCAATGGATGGCGATGATGCGGGTCGTAAAGCAGGTTTTAACCTCGCTGCGCGTGCCTATAGACAAGGCTTTGAGGTCTTTATCATGCAAGCTCCATACGGTCTAGGTTTCAACGACTTTCTAATATTGAAAGGTATAAATAAATGAGAGAGAATAAAAACAATATTGTAGATACCGACAATCAAAATACACTCGTCAATGATAACGATAATGGCTCTTTAAACGAAAATGCTTGTTTAGAAGCTATTCCTTATGAACAGGCATTGCAACAAAATGGTTGGGGGGAATTAAAACCAATTGAGTATACTCTTTTACCCGTCGAGCCTTTTGATCTTATACAAGTCCCATATGTCTTAAGTCGCTATATTTATGACGTTGCTGACCGTCAACAATCCCCTATCGATTTTGTCGCCATCTCTGCTTTGTGTGGCTTGGCTGCTCTCATTGGCAATGGCGTGCGGATTGCTCCAAAACAACATGATGATTGGAAAATTGTTCCTAATCTCTGGGGAGCTCTTATTGGGCAATCGTCGACATTCAAAACTCCAGCCATGAAAGCCGCTTTAACACCTATCCTTGCTTACAAGTGATATTTTTGTCGATTGTTTGTGCCACAAGCCACGTTGTCACAAAAGCTCCACACGACCACTTAATTCCATGGCTTGAAGCAAACTGCCGTGTTTCACAGGTTTCAACACTATATAATCGGATATTACGAACAATCCTCTTTCTCTACACCTCATCCGTAGGTGTGATCATTTTAAAAGTAACACCACTTGTCACCTGTATGGCACCTGAATAAACTAGTACATCTCTCTTGCAAAAATTTAACTACCGTTTGAAACTCATTTACAAGCTTCTTATCATGAACATGAGAATGTTGTTTAATATAAGCTTTTGACAAGTCAAAGTCTTGTTTATAAATAGCATTCCTGCCCAAAACGTTTATTAAAAGCACTTTAAAAATTTGAAATTAGTAATATTTTTGTATTACTTCTAATGAAGTAGTGACTTTATAGCTAATTGGCTGGCGATAACATTTTTAAAGGATTATCAAGCGTTATTCTTTGTACTTGAGAAGGAGAAAGTTTTGCTTCTTGGAACCAGTTTGCACTGTCTTTCAACCATGTTGGAATATCAGTTCCCCCTAATTGTCCGAGATCTGAACTATAAATCACATTATTAACTTTAGATAATACAGAAAACATGTCTTCTTTTGTTTGATATCCTAGATAAAAAGTTAAAGCGCATTGCTCTATATAAAGCCAATCATGTTCTCCCAGAGCTTGTAATTGTTCTGCAGAAAAACCTGTCATTGGATTAGCCGGTTGATTTAAGAGGAGTCTACAATTGCTTTTTTTTGCTACAGCATCTAGCAAACGTAAAGTTGCATCTTTAGAGGCATGCCCAGAAGAGAGAACAATTTCATTGTCAGCAGCAAAAGTTATGAGTTCGTAAACCTCTGATTTTAGATATCCTTTCTCATCGGTAATAGCTGTTGGCTGCTGAGCAAGAAAAGCAGCATAATTATTAGAAAAATTTCGCTTGAGACGGCTACGATGATGTGTTGGCACAATAGTGGGAAAATGTACAAGCAATTTTGATTTTGAAACAAATTGATAATGTGCTAAAGCGTGTTTAACTGAAAGTAAACTTAAACCACCTGAAGCATAATTAAGAACAATAGAACCAAAAACAGGTAAATTTTGTTCTTGTAAAGCTGTGGCAATTGCAGCTGTACTGCCTAAATGATTTTTAAAAATAACTCCACCTTTGTGTTTAGCATAAATTTGTGCAGCTTCATAAGCTGAATATGCTCTATCAAATAAATCTGGACGCGCATGATAATGAATATCTACAAATTTTAATCGCTTCCGCCAGAACTGTATAAAGGATGTACTCACAACTTTTCCTTCCAAGGAATTTCATAACCTTCTTGAATCCGTATATTTTCAAGCCGCTCTCCGCCTTTAAGCGCAGTCAAAATACGCGCTTCTGTTTTATCAACATTTTCAGCACGACGAATAATCTCAGATAACTCTGAATTAGGAAGAACTAAAACACCATTATCATCAGCAAAAACCCAATCTCCAGGAACAATTTTTATTCCTTCAATGATTAAAGGGACCTGCACGGCTCGTATACGTGCACGGTTTTTACCAGAAACCATATAAATATTTTTTGTAAAAAGAGGATAATGTAGAGCCTTAATTTCAGCAATATCTCGGGCAGAACCATGAATAACAGTCCCTACAATTTTTTGCTGTAGTGCCTTATGAGTTAATATATTTCCCCAACTAGTACAATCACATCGACCATTATTATCAATCACCACGACAGATCCGGCAGGTACATCATCAATATAATTACCAGCATTCGTAAATGTTTTATTTTCTGGACTAAAAGACTCATATTGTACCGTAAATACAGGACCAGCTATTTTAATATTACTTAAGCGTGGTTTAATGTTCGGTAAAGCTCCTTGCAAATATAAACTATCTAAAGCATCAGAAACAGCTGCTGTATCTAATGCCAGTAATCGTTTTTTGAGTATTTCTATATTTTCATCAAGTCTCATTTTTTTCCTCTGTTTTTAAATATCTTTTTAAAACCAACCAAGCTGCATATTCCTGTAAGACTACGCTTAAAAGTGGTCGTGTATAGGGAAAAGTTATAAGATCATCATCATAGCCTTTTATTCGTATAGCCATGGAAGCATGTCCAAGACTTTCCTTCTGACTTTCTAATATCTCCAAAGACGGCGATAAACTAACTTCAACCTCAAGCTGCGGAACATTTTCTTCATTTTTTTCTATTGGCTGAAAATATTTTAAAAGCAGAGGATCATTTCCTAACCAATAAACTTCTGCGTACATTGCTAATTGTTCACGAGCAGTGGTAATTCCTGTTCCAACCAAATATGGACGAAAATAATTTTCAAATTCTTCAATTAAATGCTGTGCCAAAGGCGTTGAAGATTGACCAATCAGTTGTACAAGAACATAAGGACTTTTCCATAAAAAATGCCGTTCGAATGGCTCAGTGGCGAAATGATCATCAACCCAATGTGCAATTGTACTTTCATCAATTCCAATTAAAGTCCATGCATATTGAGCGCGTGTTACAAAAGAATACTTCTTTTCACCATGTTCTAAATACTCTTCTAAAAGGGCAAGAGCTTGTGTAGGCGGACCAGGCAAAACAACAAGGGAACTTTCCTCACAAGAGAGATAAAAACCAGGCGCCGTTCCTGTAGGATTATCGAGTACTTTTGCTGTTTCAGGAAACAATGCTTGACGCGCATTGCTTTTATCCGGTGTAATACCCAATCGCTGTAATTGACTTTTTATTGTTTGCCAAACAGCTTCATGGTGAATTAATGGCCGTTGCACAGCTTTTGCAATTGCATCACGTGTTTTATCATCTGATGTTGGTCCCAATCCTCCGCTGATAATGATAAGATCTTCTTGTCCAAGACAGGCAACTACTGTTTCGCTTATTTGCTGTAATTGATCAGCACAAACAAAATGACGCGTGACTTGTATATTTCTTTTTTCTAAGCTTCGACTTAAATCTTGCAAATTTGTATTCAAATATTGTCCCGAAAGAAGTTCATCACCAACCGTAATAATCGCCGCACGACAGACAGTAACAGGATTTATAAGGGAATTGAGAACAGTTTCTGCCATTTGGCGAGTAGAAGCTGAGCCTCCCAAATCATAGGTCACAGTTTTACCGGCACGAATAACTTGATCAACACTTTCAGATAGTTGTTGCGCTGCATCTTTAAAACCTAAATGATCTAAGAGTAAAGCCGTGGTATAAAGCATGGCAGAAGGATTTGCTTTATTCTGTCCAGCAATGCGCGGTGCACTGCCATGAACAGGTTCAAAATAAGCAATTTTGCTTCCCACATTTGCACTAGGTGCAAGTCCCAATCCTCCCATCACTCCAGCAGCAAGGTCAGAGAGGATATCGCCAAACATATTTTCAGCAACAATGACACCAAACTGCTCTGGCTTCGTTGTAATCCACAAAGCAACTGCATCAACATTATGAATATCTGCTTCAATTTCTGGATAATTTTGTGCAACTTTCTCAAAAATTTCTTGAGCAAACTGACCACTCTCCCGCATAACATTCGGTTTATCAGCAAAAGTAACCCGTTCAAACCCATATTTGCGTGCATAAGAAAAAGCGTATTCAAATAACCGCTCTAAACCAAAGCGTGTCTGCAAACGGACTGTCCATGCTGCCTCCTCAAGACCATATTTTTCTAAATTTGGATGTTTTAACCATGCTGCTGTCTCAGAAGTTATGCCCCGAAAATCCAAACCTGCATAGAGACCTTCGCTATTTTCTCTGATAACACAAAAATGAAAAGGCTTTCTCGAACCAAAGATATATCTGACAGGGCGTATATTTGCAAACAGACCTAACTTTTGACGAAGCTGAATAACAGGAGAAACATAAGAAAGCTTTTTCTCTCTTAAATGGGGGGCAAGCTCTTTTAAAGCAGCTTCTTTTCCTTTGCTGGTCACAGCTCCAAGTAAAACAGCATCACTTTCAGCAATTTTTTGCCAGGTCGCTTTTGGAATAGGATCACCTTCCTGTTTCCAACATTCCCAACCAATATCGCCATAAGTTAATTCAATCGGCAACTTAAATTGCTCCAAAACCATCAATGCAGCATCACAGACCTCTGGCCCCACCCCATCACCAGGTAACACAAGAACTTTCTTCTTCATAACTCATCAATCCATTCATCAATAATTGCATCTGTCATAGTAGGATTATCCTCCCACAAACGCATACCAGCACCAGAAATAATCTTGTATTCATGATTCATACAATGACTTCTTGTTTGATTTTCTACGGTTGCAAGTTGTGACTTTTCACCTACCAAAGCTAAAAACTTTCCAGTGTATTTGATAATCTCATCCCTCGCATCCATTTCCAATAACAATTTAAATCCTCTTGTCATACGTTCAATTGCCATGCTTTTTTGTTCATCAGAAATCTTCAATAAGGTTCTTTTTTTAATTGCCCCAATAGGCTGCACGAAAGCATCTAATATTTCCAGAGCTCCTGACAAATCACCGCTTTCCAATAAAGTAAGAAGATATCCAAGTCGTTGTTGTAAAAGCTTATCTGGATAGCCTGGCGCGTTCACTGCGAGTACGGCTTGAGCATTTGGAAGTTTTGCTGCCAACATTTGTACCAATGTCCCAGCCATAGCAAATCCCACCAGTATAAAAGGCTCCCGAAAGCGATCTTTGAGCTCTGCTATAAGTGAAGGAATAACTTCTATCGTAGAGTTACTAGAAAAAAGAGATAACGTATCTAATAGCGTAACCCTAAATCCTCTTTCTAAAAATAGGTTTTTAAGTGAAGAGCAAAAGGTTCCTTTATCCCAAACTGGCATTACAGGCGCAAGAATAACACTATGAAAATTCATATCATTTAAACCTCCTGCGCCTTTTGTTTCAAAGTTTGGATAGTAACCAGGACCTCTTCCATACCTAAAGGTATTTTAGTCTCTAGCAAAGTTTGATATTCAATGCTTAAATTACTTAGTCCTAAAAGGAGATCAACAGAGCTTCGATGCACAGGTGAATAAAAGGAGTGGCTCTTTAGATTTTCTATCTGTTGCAAAATTTTACCCGTATTGTAATATGCTTCCTTTTTATGAAAATTCAAAAGAGCCAACCATAACTCTAAAGTAAGATTCCCTGCTCCTTTGCCCATCCCCATTAACGAACTATCAATAAAGCTTGCACCGGCTTCTACAGCTGCTATGCTATTTGCCATAGCCATACCTAAATTATCATGTGCATGAAAACCAATTTCTAAAGGTGAGATATCTTTTATTTTTTGCACGAAGTGCGTTACAGTCTCAGGTAAGAGGCTTCCATTAGAATCGGCTAAATATAAAATGCTAGCTCCACAATTAACCGCTTCTATTGCTATGCTTTGTAAATACTTTTCATCTACTTGACTCACTCTCGTAACATTAATACTGGTAGACAGCCCTAAAGAATTGGCATAGTGGCAAAGTGAAAATGTAGACTTAATATCATTTTTATTGAGACAGAGTCTTAAGAGTGTAATCCCCATTTTTTTTAGTTCTCGAATATCCGACTGATTAATATTATGTGGATGTGCAATAATGACAAGCTTAGCGTTCGGAATAGCATCATGTAATAGCTGAATATAATCATTAGAGCAAAAAGCCGTTTGGCCCACATTGTTCATAGGCTTAAACGAACCGTTACGATAACCGATCTCAATATATTCTACTCGAGAATCTGTCAGATTTTTAATATGCTCAATAACGTAATCTAATGAAAAAGAAAATTGATTCCTGTATCCTCCGTCACGCAAAGTAACATCAAGATTTTTAAGCATAGTCCCCTCCCAATTTGGTTGTTTAGTTTGATTGTTTTTCTAAATTAATAAAATAATTTGCTTTTCGAATGTAAATTATAAAACCCACGATACAGCATGTCGCTAATAAAATGGCAACGTTCCATGGATTATGTTGGGACATTTTCCCAATAACCGCAGATCCCAGTGCAGCACTTCCTAATTGCAAAGCTCCCATAACACCAGATGCTGCTCCAGCAGCTTGTGGATGAGATGAAATTGCCAAAGCTGTTCCTAATGGCAACAAAAAACCATTACCAAAAGTAAGAAGAGAAATGGTTATTAAACTTGTTACAAGTGGCCATGGACTTATATACATTTGTAGAGCAAATAATACCCCTCCCAAGACAAAAATAACATATCCACGCCGAATAGTATGTTCCATGGATTCTTGTTTGAGAAATCTTCGCGCTACTAAGTTCCCTAAGACATAAGTTAAAGAAACACCAATGTAACTATAACCAATATAGAAAGTTGATAAGCCTAAAGCTGTGAGGAAAAAAGGTGACTCTACAATGTAAGCAAAATAAGTTGCATATGCAAAACAGGGAATCAGAGCATAAAAGATAAACTGTTTGTTTCTAAAAACACCTAAACTGCCCTTCATGATTCCTACAGGAGCGAAAGATTGACGTTTTGTGGGAGGAAGAGTCTCTATTAATACAAAACAACAGAGCAAAATGGTGAAAAGTATAAAAAGGCTTAAAAAAACAAAAGTGGCTTGCCAATTAAAAGCTTGTAATAAGATCCCCCCAATGAATGGAGCAATTGCCGGCGAAATACCAACAAAGGGGAAAATAACCAAATAAAACTTTCCTGCAGCCTTTTTATCCATCAAATCGTTGATAATGGCGCGACTTAAGACAATACCTGAACAGGCTCCAAGACCTTGTAAAAAACGTAGTGCGAAAAAAGCTTGAAGATTGACTGTGTAAATTATACCCACTGTAGTACAAAGCCATAAAAACAAGCCAAACAGAAGTGTTTTTTTACGTCCAAAATTATCACTGAGTGGCCCATAAATGAGTTGTCCAATAGCTAATGCCAGTAAAAAAATTGCCACTGCATTTTGAATCTGGGATTCCGTCACTTGATAGTATTGGCGCATATCTCCAAGCGCCGGAAGAAAAATATCAGTAGAAATCAAACCTCCCACTGATAAACAGACAATAAGTAGCATAAATAATAACGTAGGTTTATAATACATAAAAAAACTTTAATAGATTATGCTTTAATAATTTCTTACTATCATTTTAAAAATGATATAAAATATAATTGTTTTATATTTCATCTTTATCCACAAAATATGAGATATTTTATTAAATATCTGCCTGCTACTATAATATTATTGTATCAATAAAATAAAATCCTATCCTTATAAACAAGCATTGCAACAAAACGGTTGGGGGGAATTAAAGCCTATCACGGCGGCTCTCTTACCCGTCGAGCCTTTTGACCCATTACAACTCCCAATGCCATTCATAGATTATGTTTATGACGTTTCACAGCGTCAACAAGCCCCTATGGATTTTATTGCTGTCTCTGCTCTCTGTGCTTTGGCTGCTGTGATTGGCAATGGCGTGCGGGTTGCCCCAAAACAACATGATGATTGGATTGTGGTGCCTAATCTCTGGGGAGCTCTTATTGGTCAACCTTCAACCATGAAAACGCCTACCATGCGAGCGGCTTTAGCTCCTATCACTTGCCTTCAAAAGCAATGGTATAAGGATTGGTTAAAGCAGAAAGAGAGACAAGAAATTGAAGAGATACTTGAGACTTTAGACAAGTCCGAAAAGAAAAAACAAGCCCATAAAGCGATAAAAAAAGGAGATCTTGAAACAGCCCGTGCTCTTTTGTCTGAAACCCTCTCTAAAAATAATGCGCATGATGATGAGATCTCTCGTTTTATTGTCAATGATACGAGCGTGGAAAAGCTTGGGGAACTTTTAAAAGAAAATCCCCGTGGTCTCTTGATGGTGCGTGATGAATTATCCGGTTTCTTAACAGATATGGAACGTAAAGAATATCAATCAGACCGTGCCTTTTATTTGGAAGCTTTTAATGGAGATGGTCAATTTACTTATGACCGGATTGGGCGTGGAACCATTTTTATTCCCAATGCGACCGTCTCTATTATAGGGGGCATTCAACCCTCTCGCATTCTGCCCTTTATACGCAATGTTTTATATGGCAAAGGCAATGATGGTTTCTTACAACGCTTTCAAATGCTTGTATGGCCCAATGAGACAAAAGATTGGAAATGGGTTGATCGATATCCCAATCGAGAGGCATGGGAAACTTATGAAGAGGCATTTCGTTCTCTTTATGATAAACCCCTTGGTTCACCAGAACACCCACTGGTGATGCGTTTTGCTCCCAAAGCTCAAGAGATCTTTCGTGAATGGATGCAAAAGATTTTTAAAGAAGCCAAAGAAAATAACCTTTCTGAAAGCTTACAAGCGCATCTTTTGAAAATGCCTAAGACCATAGCAAGTCTTGCATTGATTTTTGAACTTCTTGATAGTGGTCGTTTTGAAATTGGACTCTATGCTATTACAACAGCTTTGCGTTGGGAAAAATATTTGTTAAGTCATGTCAAAAGGCTCTATGCGGCAGCGGATAGCTTAGCAACAGAGGGAGCAAAACTGATTGTCGAGCGCTGTGATCATTTACCTGATGTTTTTACTTTACGTGATATTCATCAAAGAAGTTGGATAGGTTTAAAAGACAAAGAAGCTGTGAAGCAAGCTTTAGAGCTCTTATGTCGCTCCAATCATATTCGTCAAATATCAGTGGAAAATAGCTCTCAAGGCGGTCGACCTACCATACGTTATGAATGGCACCCTTTTGTTAAAAACAACAGCATTAAACAATGAAGCCATTGTAATCTTTTGTTGTCCTTAAAACCTTCAAAGATCTTATTGTACCAACACAGAGAGTTCACGAAGTATCTTTGAGGGTTTTTGTTTTATAATTTTTAAAAGAAGAAACATACAGAGGTCCTTTTAACCTTGTGTCAAAGATATCCAAAATACAACCTCTATAGGTTTTGAAGGTTTTTTGGGTTTTGACGGTTGCTTCTTTTAGATAAAAAACGATAAAAAGTAAAAACGTTATATTTCAATAGGTTAAGATTTTACAGACCTTAAAAAACAACCCATATTGATAATACAACCTCTAAATTCAACTAATAATATAGGTTTTGAGGGGGTTTTGACGATTTTTACACCTTCAAAACCTATAAGCAAAATTCGTAATAAAATCTATCAAAACACTCATTTTGATATTTTAAAGCACATATCGAATTTGTTGTTTTGTTCATAAAACGAATAGCAAATTTCACTAGTTTGCTGATCTTATCCCATATCATGGGCTGTGGATAAATAGCCTTTAAAAACTTCTTAAAAAAAATTATCCGCTTTTTTTGCATTTTTTCTGCATTTTTTTTCATCATTCATTCAAAATGTATTTAATAAGCTTCATTTCGATTCTTTTGAAGAGAATTAATTCAACAGAATATATCGTTATGGAGTGCTTTCTTTATGCTTCAATCTGTTAAGTCCGATAATGAACACGTCACTTTACGCCCTCTCTTACAATCCTATCGCGATCAAACAGCATCAAATGCTCTACGGGGAAAAGTATTTGAAGATTTTGTAACTAAATATCTTATGCATGATCCTTTGCATTATGGACGATATGAAAAAGTTGAGAGTTATTATGAATGGGCGAAAGAGCGTAAGGATTGGAATAATAATGATATCGGTATTGATCTCGTTGCTAAGCTTCGTAATCAAGAGGGTTATGTAGCTATTCAATGTAAGTTTTATCAAGCAGATCATCAGATCAGTAAAAAGGATATTGATAGTTTTATCGCGGCATCTGGAAAAGATATCTTTAAATATCGTCTTCTCGTTGATAGCACGGAAGTGGACTTAAGTGACAATGTGAATGCCATGATTAAAGGACAAGCGATCCCCGTTTATCGCATTGACCTTCGTCATATGGAAAACAGTCGGATAGATTGGCAAATATTTGCAACAAAACAAGAAGTGGTTCTGAAATCAACAAAAGAGCCTCGTCCCCATCAAGAAGAAGCCATCAAGAAAGTCTGTGAAGGTTTAAAAGAAGCAGACCGTGGCAAGCTTATTATGGCATGTGGAACGGGCAAAACTTTTACCAGTTTGAAGATAGCAGAAACCATAGCAGGTCAAGGCAAGCGTGTTTTGTTTCTGGTACCTTCTCTGGCTTTAGTCTCGCAAACAATCCGTGAATGGACAGCCGATGCACAAGTCCCGTTGCGTTCCTTTGCGGTGTGTTCGGATACGAAAGTAGGCAAGCGTCGTAAAAATCAAGATGATATTGTTGGCATGGAAACATCAGATCTTGTTCTCCCTGCTACCACGGACGCCAAAGCCCTTGCTAAAGAAGCTCGTGAAAACCTAGCAGATGCGATGACGGTTATCTTTTCAACTTACCATTCTATCCAAGTGATTTCTGATGCACAAAAGGATCATGGATTACCCGCATTTGATTTGATCATCTGTGATGAAGCGCATAGAACGACTGGAGCTTTATTGGGAAGTGAAGACAATGAATCTGAATTTATCAAGGTTCACGATAACAGCATCATTCAAGGCAAAAAACGTCTGTATATGACAGCAACGCCTAAGATCTTTAGTGACAAGCTGAAAAGGAATGCTTTCTTATCCAATAACGTTTTAGTGTCCATGGATAATGAAAAACTCTATGGCAAACAACTTTTCTCTTACAACTTTTCTCGTGCTTTAGAGGATAAGCTGTTAGCACCTTGTAAAGTTATCATATTAGTTGTCAATGAAAAAGAAGTAAGCCAATCCATTCAACATCTTATTACCGATAAGAATTATGAACTTATTCTGGACGATAGGACCAAGATTAATGGCTGTTATAGAGCCCTTACCAAAATGGATCTGAAACTTGATCTTAAAGATGACCCCAAGCCCATGCGTAGAGCTTTAGTTTTTTGCAAAGATATTGAGACTTCTAAACGCATATGCAAGAGATTCAAAAAAGAAAAAGTGCAAGAATCTTTACGCGCTCTTCATAAGAACTATAAAGATACTCCTCCTCTTAACTGTACCCTTGCCCATATTGATGGAACCTTTAGTGCTAAAGAGCGTACGAAACAACTCGACTGGTTAAAGGAAGATGCGGGGGAAAATACGTGTCGTGTACTTACCAATGTACGCTGTCTGTCTGAAGGCGTGGATGTTCCTGCTCTTGATGCCATTCTATTTTTACACCCGCGAAAAAGTCAAATTGAGATTATTCAAGCGATAGGACGCGTCATGCGTCGAGCAGAGGGTAAAAAAAGAGGCTATATCATTCTACCCATTGGGATACCCGCTGACATTCCGCCGGAAATAGCCTTAGAAAACAACAAAAAATATAATGTCATCTGGCAAGTTCTCAATGCTTTACGTGCCCATGATGACAATTTTAATAAAATAATTCACCATATGCACAAAAAACAAGACGTAAGCGATGCTCTTGAAATCGTTGCTGCTTCTCAAGAACTTGAGTTAGAAGATACGACTACGGTTATTGATGATTTACCTATACGCTCAAAATTAGAGTATTCAGGACTTAATATTGGGTTAGCAACTTACGAATCCTCTCACATATGTGAAGAACAAGGAGAACTCCCCCTTTTTTCTAAATGTAAAGATGTCATTAAAGCTGCTATTGTTAATAGATATTACGACCCTAGCTATTGGAAAAAATGGGCAATAAATGTTGGTGATCTTGCTCAAACTCATATCACACGCTTAACTGAGGTTTTAAAAAAATCAGAAACTGAAACACGGCAGGTGTTTAATGATTTTATGACCGAATTGCGTAACAATTTAAACACAACTATCTCCGAACAAAATGCAATTGAAATGCTTGCGCAACATCTTGTGACGCGTCCAGTCTTTAATGCTTTATTTGAAGGGCATCAGTTTGTTCAAGAGAATCCCGTCTCTTGTGCTTTACAACGTGTACTCAATGTCCTTGATAAAGTTGCCCCTAAAGAAGAATCTCAAGATCTCAAAAATATTTCTAAGAGTGTACAATTTTACACGCGTGGAATTACCACTCTTGAAGCACAACAAAGTTTAATTGTAGAGCTTTATAATGAATTTTTCCGTTATGCTTTTCCACGTACAGTAGAAAAATTAGGAATTGTTTATACCCCCATTGAGGTTGTTGATTTTATCATTCATTCTGTTGATGATGTGTTGCGTAATGAATTTGGCAAAAGCTTGGGATCACGAGGTGTCTCCATTCTCGACCCTTTCACTGGAACGGGTACCTTTATCACACGGCTTTTACAATCAGATCTCATCAAACCAGAGGATATGGAATATAAATACCGTTATGATATCCATGCAAATGAGATTGTCTTGCTAGCCTATTACATAGCAGCCATTAATATTGAAGCAACTTATCATGGTCTTATGAAAGGAAATTATATCCCTTTCAAGCATATTGGTTTGACTGATACGTTTCGAATGATTGAAAAACAAGATCTTATGGAAGGTATACTCAAAGAAAACAGTGAATATTTGGAACATCAGAAAAAGCTGGATATTAAAGTTATCTTCGGTAACCCGCCTTATTCAACTGGTCAAAAAAGTGCTAATGATAATGCAAAGAATACCCCTTATCCCATATTAGATAATCGTATCAGTGAAACTTATGCTGCTCAATCTGAATCAATCAATATGCAAGCACTTTATGATAGCTATATACGAGCAATTCGATGGGCTAGTGACCGTATAAAAGATTGTGGTATTATTGGTTTTGTGACAAACGCAGGGTTTATTAATGCATGTTCTTTAAATGGTTTACGCAAGTGCCTCGTTGAGGAATTTAGCAGCCTTTATATTTTCCATTTACGGGGCAATCAACGAACGTCTGGAGAACTTTCGCGAAAAGAAGGCGGTAAGATTTTTGGTTCTGGCTCTCGTGCCCCTATAGCGATTTCTATTTTGGTTAAAAATCCAAATGCACAACAGCATGGTAAGATATATTTTCGGGATATTGGAGATTATCTCAATAGAAAAGAAAAGCTTACGATAATTGAAAAATTTAGGAGCATTGATGGTATTACACAGAGCAAACAAGGTTGGCAAATAATTATACCGGATAAGCATAATGATTGGCTTGGTCAACGTGATGACAATTTCAAGACATTCCTAGCTTTAGGTGATAAGAAGCCTCATAGTAAAAAACTGTTTGAGATTTATTCTTGTGGTCTAAAAACCAATCGTGATGCTTGGGCATACAATGCAAGCAATGAAACTCTCGCGAAAAATATGAGTAATATGATTACTTTCTACAATAGTGAAGTGGAGCGTTTTAATGGTGTTTATACACATGATAACGGTAAAACACGTACTAAAACTGTAGATAATTTTGTTAATGCCGATGAAAGCAAAATTAGTTGGAGTATTAATCTTAAGAAACATTTAACTAAAGGAAAGATTTTTGAATTTGAAGATACATGCCTTATTCAAAGTTTATATCGTCCTTTTACACAACAATGGCTCTATTATAATCGTGCCTTTAATGAAATGGTTGCTCAAATTCCATATATATTCCCGATGAAACAAGCGGTTGAAAATAGAGTAATACAAATTACAGGTACAGGTGCAATGAAAGGATTTTCTGTACTAATGGGTAAGGATATACCTAATTTTGATTCAATAGAAAAAAGTCAATGCTTTCCACGATATTTCTATGAATCTGTTGAATCTTTAAAAAATGAAAAACAAACCCATTTGTTTGCAAATGCTACAGAAGACAGCAAAATAGCTGATTTACAAAAGCGTGATGCTATAACTGATGAAGGATTAGCACATTTTAAAACAGCTTATCCTAATGAAACCATAACAAAAGATGATCTATTCTATTATGTTTACGGTCTTTTGCATTCGGAAGATTATCGCTCTCGTTATGCTGATAATTTATGCAAAGAATTACCTCGCATTCCTTGTGTAAAGAGTGCTGATGACTTTTGGAAGTTTGTAACAGCAGGGCGTGAATTGGGTCATTTGCACGTGAATTATGAAGATGTAGAGCCTTATCCAGTGACCTTTAAAAAGGGTAATCCAAAAGT
>NZ_JBEPLT010000020.1:0-16855 GCF_040545385.1 Bartonella japonica | reverse complement strand
TTTGTATCGGTTTTGACCCTAGCCATAAAGTTTTGCAGTCGTGGAATTTAAGCTGTGATTATAAAGGGCTAAAAGACTTTTGTGATATTCTTCTCATTGCTCTAAAAGAAAGCTTATAAGTATTAAATGTGATTAGTGGTGATTAGAAAAAACAAAGTTCTATAATCGTTCTTTCAATTTTTTACATATAGTTTTTGGTTTTAGAGGCATATTTTGTAGAAATGAGGAAGTTTGTTATAGGGATATGAATGTGGTATAAAGTGTACTCTGTGAAGATGGTTAAGTTTATGGTTATAAATTGATAAAATATTTATTGTATTAATCAATATAATAAAAGATAAGATTTATTGAATGAAGTAAAATTATAATAATAAATCTTTTTATAAACATTAAATATTATTAATACTTATTTAATAAATAAATTAAATAATTTTAAAATAAACGATATTAATTTTTATCAATTTATAAAGTGTTTTTCTTATATTACATTTTTACAAAGTCTAGTAGTTTGTTTTTGGCGTGTTTTAAGTCGTGCTATTATTAATAATTTATTGGATAAAAAAGCAGTAAGAAAACTTTACTTGATTATTTCTCCTTTATTAGGCTTTTACCAGCATTTGTGTCTTTAGTGGGAGGTTTGTTGCTAGAATCTTTTAATTAGCAGGATACTTTTTATATTTTTAAGCTTTTTCATATAACCATTTTGCCATGCTGTTTTGTGCTAACTGAAATGTTATCTTCCTAAAAGCGTTAGTATTTGTCTTCTGTCGGATTTATGAGGGAATGCTTAGATGGATTCATAAACAAATTTATTTTTATGCACTTATTCCATGTTTGCCTTACGCGGCATATTTTTCTTATATTGTAGAACCGCCTTTTTTCCTTATCATTTTGAGTTTGCCAAATATATTGATCATAGTTTCTCTACTCTATATTTTGAGAAATTTTATGGTACAGCAGCTCTTTAAACAAGATTTTATAGAAAGAATTGTATGGCATGGATATATTATTTTGTTGTAGGGGCAGGGGTATTTACTTTGCTTATGTATATAAGTTCATGATCACTTGTGACAAGTTTTGTAGATATTGCTGTTCTTACTTTTGGTAATGCTTTTTTATTGCTGTTAGAAACAACGTTGGCTATTTCTTCGCATTCGCATTCGCATTCGCATTCGCATTCGCATTCGCATTCGCATTCGCATTCGCCTTTCGCAAGCTGCTGAAGCTTATGGGAGTTTTACAATTAGGAAGTGCTAGGCTGGCGGCTGTGGTTATTGAAAGATATCTGGGTATAATCCACAGATTATAACGGCTTTATTGGTTGCGTGTTGTTTGCTAGGTTTTATTATTTATATCTGCAAAGCACGTGATTTTATGCGTTTGGAAATGGAATGAGTGAGATGTTTAAAAAAGAACATTACGTGTAATCATTGTAGTGTTTACTTGAGTGGAAGTGGTTGTTTCTGAGAGTGGGGTTTTAATGAAGCACGTTGCATTAAGATATACTTAAAATTGTTGTAGTTTATGAAATTATGTACAATTGGGTATTATGGGTGGTTGTTACAGGGAATGGCTTTATGCCTGATCGAGTTGAGATAATATAGCCATAGCCAAGGGATAATTTGTGTTGTAAAAAAAATCTTACAATAATTGCAAAAGGAGGGAAAAAAGGCATGTGCCTTGCAAAGAATATAAAAGAATATAGATGCACAATTTTCAGACATTTTATACTATATTCTAGAGAAATACTTTTGATATATTCCAAAAATACTAAATATAAAAGAAGCTTGTTATTTATTTTAACATCGTCATTTTATTAAAAATATTTCCTTGATCTATTCTTTAATTTTTTAAAGATCTATCCAGCGTATTTTTAAATTTTCCTAAGATAATTACGCAATTCTATCACAAATTCCTTGATGACCAAGATCCGCATTACTTGGAAGTTTTGGGCAAAGTTCTATGTTTATTAGCATTTGTTTGATTCATTGCTTAAAATCTTTTTGTCAAGATAAGTAGGACTTTGTTAGAGAGTATGGCAAATAAAGATGAAGAGACACAAAAGGATGTTATTATTATAGATGGCTTCAAAACTAAAAACTGGCAACATATGTTGCCAGTTTTGAAAAATGTAATTTCTTTAAAAGCGTTCTCCAAGAAAATTAGAACGAACGTTGAAGACGAATCATACCTTGCAAAGCACTTTTTCCATTTAGAGCATGCTTATATGTTGTATTGTTTGCATCTTTGAAAGTACGATCATCGTTCCAAGAAACATAAGTCAACTCGGGTGTAATCACGAAGCCTGGAACCAGCGTGTATGCAACATTCACAGAAGTCGCAAAGGTTTTTACAGTGCTGTAAGAAACTTGAGCGTTCAAACTTGCTTTTGGAGTAAGTTTGTAAGTTGCACCAGCCCAAGTAGCCCATTTTCCTCCCCAGTTTGCATAGATTGTGGTATTCACACGTGAAAGTGCATTATCGCTATCTTTTGTATAATAATCAACGTTATTTTTGTAACCACCCATTACCCACAGATTTAAATGATCATTGATATTGAAATCTACACGCACTTTACTTGCCCATTTTTTATAATAAGCATCATAGGCAGCAACTGTTGAAAAACCGCCCCATTTTTGCATAAACTTCATACCGAAAACCATATTAGGAGTGTAATGTTTTATCTCCTTACTTGGCAAGTTTTCACTAGGAACTTGATCAACTTTATTATTTTTATTGATGTAATAGAACCTAGCGGCGTTATGAGCGCTAGCATTGCCTAATTCTGCTCCGATAATGGCAGAGAAACCAGCGTCACCACTAAAGGTGTAAGAAATAAAATTAGTACGTATCGTTCCTGCAGGTGCTATGCTATCATCATTTATAACATTGCCATAGCCACCAGTCCAACTGTCGAAAATAGTATCATCAAGACCTACGCGAAATCCACCAAGTTCAATGTAAGCGGCTGCAAGTTTTGCTCCCTCTGTATTTCTACCATTCCCCCAGTTTGAAAAGACACGTGCATAGGAACGGAGTGTTCCCAATTCTGTTTCAGAAGAGGTTTGAAGAACAAGGGTTAATCGCGATGATGCACCATAGGTTTTTTTGCTGTTCTTTAGTTCGTTATCAGTTGTAGCACCGATGTTATCGCCACCTGTAAAATCAGCGCGAACATTTCCTGATAGACGCATGCAGGTTTCGGTTCCAGGAATATAGAAATATCCTTTACCATATGCATCGCAAACTCGAACATATTCTAAAGACTTTGGTTCTGCAACTGTTGTGGAAGCTGCTTGTGCTCCAGAAATTGCTAAAAGAGCTGCCGTAGAACCTAAAAAAAAGTATTTAATATCCATAGTGTATCTCCAATGAAGGCAGTTTAATTTTGTCAGGAAAATTATTATTTTTTTGAGAACAGTACGTAACACTAGTAATTATAGCTATACTGATCTTTTTTAGATATACAAATACGAAATTGCTTTTTTGAAGGATATTCATGTATTATTCAGGGGAATGTGGTAAAAAAAACACAATTTTTATTCGCTAGCTTTTCGCTTTATGAAGCAATAATAAAAGAAAAATCTTAGATATTTTTGAAAAAAAAATCGAAAATGTCTTGAACTTTCTGTTGATACCATTTATGCACTCCCTTGGAGAGGTGGCCGAGTGGTCGAAGGCGCTCCCCTGCTAAGGGAGTAGGGCTCAAAAGGCTCTCGAGAGTTCGAATCTCTTCCTCTCCGCCATTTATCAGTAAAATCGATAGGTTATATCAGTATCTTCAAGAATATTGAGTGCTTTGATTCACTTAATTAGCTTTTTCTCTTCCAAACTTCTTTATAGCTTCTTGGTTTCTTCCATTGTGAATTTTTCTCTATGCAACCATTTTTTATAGAACGATTCAGATTATCTTCAGTCCAGTCAAAAAGCACATTCAGTGTCAATATACTCAGTTATGAAAATGTTGTTTTATGGTTTTTATGCGTTACAGCTCATCGTTTTTGACTTTATGTGCTGATTTTAAATTTTCTGTCGCAGATATGCTTTGAAATAAGTTACGCAGACTTTCTTTGGCATGCTTCATTTTTGTTTTTCACACAAGCAAACATTTCATTCTGCTTAATAAGTTTCAAGCATTATGGTATAAATTGAGGTAAAGTAGAGAGCAGGATACTTGTTTGAATCTGACTCTTTTAACCCAGCTTTAAGTGAGTGATTATTATCCTCCATTCCCTTCCTATTGATGCAAACGGTATTATGACAATACAAGTCTTTGCACAAAAATAATACTCGTTTGAACATATTCGTAAATTGCCAGATTTTATCATCGATTATATTTCTTTTTGTGCAAATGGAAAAGCTTTGTTTGCTTTTAGAAATGTTTGTTGCTTTAAAATTACATTATCTTCGCGAAGATCTTGAGTTATTATCTATTTAGACAAGATTGTATTTTTCAAAAATCTTTAGCGGTTGCAAAAAGCCTTTTATTGAGTTGAATTATTTTTAATCGTTGGTATGAAATGTTAAAAAGTGCCTTCACTAGAAGTGCGTGGGAGATTTATGCATAGTTTTTTATGGGCTAGGTTCATTCTGTTTGTGCAGCTATCAAATATTTTTCAATAAAGTTTGTTTGTAGGCACTCAGGTAGCAAAAGGTAGTGTGAAGCTTTTGGGTAAGCTTATAGAAAAAACGCTTGCTAAATTTATTACTAAGAGCAAAAAGCAATTGTAAAGGCAGGAAAGGAAACTGTTCAGTTACTGGGCAGTAGAAAAAACATCCGCCCATGCTGAGAAGTAAGTTTCTCAGTTACTTGGAGAAATCAACACTTTTGAGGCAAAGATTAAGGCGGATAAGAGTTCTATTTGCTGTTGCTGCTTTTTGTATGCCAGATGGGAGAAAGCGTATTGTGTATCTCTGAAACGGGAATACAGCCTAATTGGGGGGGAAATATCAAAGGCATAATGGTACAAACCAGTTCCCATCTTTACCACTTAGGTATCAGATTTTACTACAAAACCTCCCCGAAAGGAACCCTTAATTCGCAATAATTGATGAAAAACATAAAAAATATTTCTTTTCTAACAGGGACTTTTTATATGGTTACCTTCTTTGGTAAAACATTATGTAAACTTTGTATGTTGCAAAATCCTATTCCCGAACCTCTATTTTACTATCCCGCACTCTGAAAAAATATAAATAAAATCAGTATTTTATATGCAAGGCAAAAGTAGATGGTGCCCAGAAGAGGACTCGAACCTCCACGCCTTGCGGCACAGGTACCTGAAACCTGTGCGTCTACCAATTTCGCCATCTGGGCTATAAAGCTCATCTAAGCATGTGAAGCAGTTCTGTCAAATAAAATGATAAAATTTTATTCTTCAATCAAAAACCTTCCAGCACTAGGCTTTTTGCATCAAATGCGACTTGCGGCTTTATAATATCCACATTTCCTACAACCGCCACTACGATTTTAGAAACTTAAGGTGTGATGATTGTCTTTGATAAAATTGTTGAATCGGAATTAAATGTATAAATCATAGGAATACCGGTTGCTATTTCTTGAGAGATAATTTCTTCACCGTTGAGACCTTCAAGTGCCATAATGAGAGCACGAAGAGAGTTTCCGTGTGCTGCAACCAAAACAGTTTGAGAGCGCAAAATATGCGGTTGGATATGATAAAGATAATAAGGACAAACGCGTGCGCAGGTATCACGAAGACTTTCTCCATTAGGGGGGGAAACAGCGTAAGAGCGGCGCCATATTTGCACTTGTTCTTGCCCCCATTGTTGACGCACTTCATCTTTATTCATACCAGAAAGATCACCATAGTCACGCTCATTCAATGCTGGATTTTTTACCAATTGCAAATCGGATTGTCCCATTTGCTCTAAAATATGTTGCGCTGTTTTTTGAGCACGCTGTAAGGTAGATGTATAAGCAATATCAAATTTTAAACCAATTTCTTTAAGTTTTTTTCCTGCTGCTATTGCTTCTGCATGACCTTCCTCTGTCAGATCAGGATCTTTCCAACCGGTAAAAAGATTTTGAAGATTCCATTCACTTTGCCCATGACGGATTAATACAAGTGTGCATCCCATAGTGAATTTCCTGCGTTATTTTGATTATTAAGGTTCATCATTCAATCCCAAAACATCGAGCATTGAATAAAGACCATTTTCTTGATTTTTTGCCCATAAAGCTGCTTTTAATGCACCATTGGCAAAAATAGAGCGCTCTTGCGCCACATGTGAAAGAATAATACGCTCATTTGCGCCGGCAAAGGTAACGCTATGGTCACCAACAATTGTGCCACCTCGTGAGCAGGCAAAGCCTATAGCACCTTTTTTACGTTTGCCTGAACTATGTTCATTGACACGCACTTCTTTAAGCATAACATTGCGACCTTCAGCTGCTGCATTTCCAAGAAGAAGAGCTGTTCCAGAAGGGGCATCAACCTTGCCAGAATGATGCATTTCAAAAATCTCAATATCAAAATCATCTGCATTTAACGCTTTAGCGGTTTTCTTGACAAGGCTTGCTAAGAGATTGACTCCAAGGCTCATATTGCCTGATTTGACAATCGTTGTATATTTTGCAAAATTTGCAATCTGTGTTTCTTGTTCTTTGCTAAATCCTGTTGTTCCGATAATATGGGGAAGACCTTTTTGAGCGGCATAGTTGGCATAGAGAATGCTGGCTTGTGGCTGCGAAAAGTCTAGAATACCTTCAGTATGAGAAAAGGCTTTTTCGGGATCATCAGTAATGGGAATGCCAAGAGTGTTCGAACGAATCAATATACTGGCATCTTTATCAACAAAAGACGATCCTTCGCGGACAAGCACAGCACAAAGCTCTACATCCTCTCTCAGCTGAATAGCCGTAATCAGTTCGCGTCCCATTCTTCCATTCGCACCAACAACTGTAAGGCGCATATTTTTCTCCTTATGACACTTTACTTCTTCCAGTATAGGCAAATTCTCTTCTTCTTTCCAACGGTTCTTTTTCTCTATAAAAAAATTTTGCTTCTTTAGTTCTATAAAGGATTTGTATGGTTATAAAAGTGCGTGATGATAAGTGGTTTTTGTTTCATTATAAAACAAGCAATGTAAATCTTATGCAATGTTTCTTACATGAATTAGGGAGATTAAATGTATTTGGCAGGTGGAGAATGAATAAGTCAACACCATCATGTTATTTAGAAAAAACTCAATATTGCTATCATTTTTGCATTTAAACGTTTGTTATTATACGATCATAATAGATGGTTTTGTGATTTATTATAAGGGGCGATCTGAACAAAACGAAAGAATATTTTCATTTTATAAGTTTTAAAAGGATGAAATATCTTCACGAGACCATGACTTATTGCATGGTATATGGAAATGCATAGGATTCTATGAGCTCAGAGGCATATTCATTGTAGTGTAGTGTTAAAATTGTTTTTACTTGTTTGGTGAGGTGTTTAAAAATCAAGATCTGCATAATGAGGGCTTGCTACAACTCCTCGGACACGATCTGTTAAAAGAGAACGAAAAGAAGGTCGCGATTTAATTCGCATATACCAGTCTTTTGCAGCGGGCGATTGATCCCAGTCAATTTCTCCTAGAAAATCAAGGACAGAAACAGAAGCTGCGGCTGCTAGATCTGCATAGGATAACTCAGAGCCGACCAACCAGTCACGAGATGCGCAAAGCCAATTGAGATAGTTCATATGCGGTAAAATATTAGCACGTGCATTGCGTAAAATTTGCGAATTAGGAGCGCCGCCACCAATGGCTAGTGGCATTTCACGTTTATAAACTCGTTCTCGTACAATGTGGCGTGCAGTTTCAGTTTCAAATTTATTTAAAAACCAATCATTGAGACGGCGTACTTCAGCGCGATCTAAAGGAGTTGACGGAAAGAACTTCTTCTCTTGTCGTAAACTTCCATGTGTTTCATCTAAATATTCATAGATAACGATGGCTCCTGATAATGGAACTTCGTTTTCAGCAAGAAGAACGGGGACTTCTCCGGCTGGATTGAGTGCAAGAAATTCGCGTCGTCTAGCCCATTCATGTTCTTCAATCAGCTGAGTAGTTATACCATATTCCCCAAGAATAAGGCGTATGAAACGGGAGGTAGAAGAGAGAGGAGAATGAAAAAGTGTCAGCATGATCCACGCTATCAGATAGAGTTGATGAGAATACAGAAGTTTTATAAAGATACGTGATAAAAAGCACAAGATTATTAGCAGAAGCTAGCAATTATGTTTAAAAAACTCTTAATAATTTATACTGTGATTGTTTGTAAAATAGCAGCACGCAATTGTTCCAAACCCAATGCTTTTTCTGATGACGTCACGAGAAGTTCGGGATAAGCTGCTGGGCGTTTGAGAAGTTGTATCTTTGTGGTTTTTATTAATTTTTCAAGGGTATTCGATTTGATTTTATCACTTTTAGTGAAAACAATTTGGTAAGAGACCGCTGCTTTATCAAGAAGATCTAAAACATCTGAATCATTCTTTTTGATTCCGTGGCGTGAATCAATCAATACATATACACGTTTTAATGTTGTACGTCCGCGTAAATAGCTAAAAATCAAATCTGTCCACGCATCAACCAGATTTTTAGGGGCTTTAGCAAAACCATAACCTGGCATATCCACCAATGCCATGGGAGGAAGATCTTCTGCATCTCCACTGTAGCCATTGGGTACAAAATAATTAAGTTCTTGAGTTCGCCCTGGTGTATTCGATGTACGTGCCAAGTTTTTTTGTTGGACGAGTGCATTAATTAAGGATGATTTCCCAACATTAGAACGTCCCGCAAATGCAATTTCTGGAGGTCCTTCAGGCGGAAGAAAACGTACTGCTGGTACACCACGAATAAAAATCCAATCGTGAAAAAAAATTCCAGTAAGGGAAGAACACTTTGTCATTCATGCGCTTCTTTTTTGGGTGACTTTCGCCACATAGCTTTAAGATTATCAAAAAGCTCAATTTTAACACCTTGACGTTTCATCATGATACCTTGCTGGAATATTGACAATATATTGTTCCATGCCCAATAGATGACAAGACCAACAGGGAAAGAGGCAAGCATAAAAGTAAAAATGAACGGCATCCATGTGAAAACCATAGCTTGTGCTTGATCTTGAGGAACTGGATTCATACGCATTTGTAAAAACATCGTTATTCCCATGATTAAGGGCCATGCACCAATCATCAAAAATGCTGGAGTTGTATATGGCAAAAAGCCAAATAAGTTAAAAATAGAGGTTGGATCAGGAGCCGCTAAATCTTTAATCCAGCCAAAGAAAGGTGCATGCCGCATTTCGATGGTAATATACAGAACTTTATAAAGAGCAAAGAAGATTGGAAATTGAACCAACATTGGCCAACAGCCTGCAAGAGGATTAATTTTCTGCGTTTTATACAGTTCTATGATTGCTTGTTGTTGTTTGTTTTTGTCATTTGGATATTTGTCTTTTATTTCCAACAATAGCGGCTGTATAAGCTTCATGCGTGCCATGGATTTGTAGGATTTGTTCGCCAGCGGAAAAAGAAGTGTTTTCAAGAGCACCGTGACAAGAAGAATGGCAATACCAAAATTTCCTGTCTGCTTGTAAAGAATGTCAATGAGGGAAAACATTGGTTTGGTGATGAAATCAAACCAACCCCAATCAATTAAAAGAGCAAATTTTTTAATTTCTAGGTTATCTTGATAGTGGTTAATGATTTCAACTTGTTTTGCACCGGCAAAAAGACGGTTTGTAATGGTTTTTGTTTCCTTGGGAGCAATTGTGAAAAGCGTACCTGATAAGTCAGATTGATAATGTGTTTGCAAGCGATCAAAATAGATAAAACGGCTTGTATATTCTTTATCTTGTGGAGGAATAACAGCTACAGCCCAATATTTGTCGGTTATACCAATCCAACCTCCTGTTACTTTGGAAAAAGTCATACTTTTTTGGCCATTATCAGAATTTGGATCAAGTTCTGCTAAAGTCTGATATTTTTCAGTTTTGAGTGAATCACCTGCAATCGCTATCATACCTTCATGAAGTAAATAGGTTGCATTCGTATCTTCTGGTGGAGCAGCACGTGCAACACGTGCATAGGATGAGAGATAGATTGGTTTATCTCCTTCATTGCTGATAGAATCTTCAATGGTAAACATGTAGTGATCATCAACAGAAAGGGTACGACGGAAGATTTGTCCTTGTCCATTATTGTAAATTAAAGTGACCGGTGTTGAAGGGGTCAGTGTTGTATTTTCTCCCTCTACTTGCCATTGTGTATCAGATTGTGGCAAGGATTTTTTGGGTAAAGACGAACTTGTAAAACCAAATTCAGCAAGATAAGTTGCTGTGAACCCTTTTGGGTTCAGCAAAGCGATTTCTGGCGATGCTTTATCTACTGTCATGCGATATTTTTTGAGGAGGAGATCATCAAATTGTGCGCCAACAAGGTTAATGGAACCCTCAAGTTCATTGGTTTTGATGGCAATACGGTTTGTTTGAGCTAACACGGTACTGCGGATTTCAGGAGTCATTTTTCTATCAGTTATGGGGATTGATTCATGCGTTGGTGCAGAATCAGAAAAATTTGCAGTAGAAAGTGCTGATTGCTGTTTTGATAATTCCTGCGCGGTTATTTGCTTTTGTTGTAATGCAGCTTGTTTAGGAGCAACGTGAAGAAACTGCCATGCGATAAGTACTGCAAAAGACAATCCAATGGCGATAAAGAAACTGCGATTATATTCCATTTGTATTACCCTGTTGCCGTTGCTGGTATTTTGTTCTTGGTTTTATACGTCTGTTTAGTTCACTGATTAAAGATGTAAAAGGAGCGTGGAGCGCATCCCTATGCGCTACAATAACATAATCCGTTCCTGCCTCCATGTTATCTGTTAAACCAACCCTTACTGCTTCACGAAGACGTCTTTTAATACGATTGCGTTTGACAGCATTACCATTTTTACGTGTAACAGTGAATCCTACACGCGCAACAAGAGGAGTCTTTGTCTCTGCTGTTTGTTCATGGGACTTAACTTCGAGCAAAAACAATGGACCACGTCGTTTTTCTCCTGTGCGCGCAGCCAAAAAATCCGCTCTCTTGCGAATGCGACAGGGATGTTTTTTCTTCATAAAAAGCGTTTCGCAATTTTACTAAATGCCCGCTTTTCAGGCATTGGAGGTTCATAACAAAAATTTTACAACAAAGAACACCGTTCAAGTGTTGTAAAAACTTAAATGGTTTAAGTTAAACGCTTAAGCGGATAACCGCTTACGTCCACGAGCGCGCCTTGCAGCAATAACTTTACGTCCACTCGCTGTTGCCATACGCGCACGAAATCCATGGCGGCGTTTACGAACAAGTTTAGAGGGTTGGTAAGTACGTTTCATTTATTTAATACCGCGGAGTGCGGCCCTTCTTAATTTTGTAAGCAATTATGCGCTAGATGAACAGTCTTATCCTATCACATGATTGCTGATTCATAAGGAAAAATATAAAAAAAGTCAATCTCAGATTATTTTTCTCTCTCTATATAAAAACACAAAAAATTTCCTCGTGAGTGTGCATTTTGTTTATAACACTTTAAAACTCAAGAAAAATAATTATTGATAACAATTAACTTAGTTTACAGTTATTTCTTTTGTCATACAAGTGGATATCCAAGGTGTTAAAGGCGTAAGATAAAAATCATGATTTATTATTATATATTATGGTTAAGTGTACTTAATTTTAACATAAATCTTTCATTTTTTTCTCTCAATAAGAAGTTTGTTCAGTTTTGTTTCTTAAAAGTTTTTAGAAGAACTTTCGTAAAGAATTGTATGATAAATATGTTTCATGGGGTTTTATATCAGATTTTGGCGATCGCGTTTTTTATTTGAGGTTTGTTTAGTGTTTTAAAGAGATATGGTACTAAGAGTTTTGCGTTTTACACTTCTCAGTAAAGTGGGGAAATTCAGATGATTGAGTTGCAGTGTTTTTCGTCTTTATTACTATATTTTCTGGAATTTTTATAGAGAGGAAAGAGTGTGAGTCCTATTACAAGCGAGGTTGTCCGCAACGCGTTACATAAAATCAAAGGACTGGGTCTTGAAAGTGATATTGTATCATTGGGGCTTCTTTCAGAAATATTGATTGCTCATGGAAAAGTATTCTTTTCCATTACGGTTCCAGATGGACGAGTGCAAGAATGGGAATCCTTGCGTCATGCTGCTGAAGAAGCGGTGTATGCTTTGGATGGAGTTGAAGCTGTTGTTGTTACACTGACAGCAGAAAAAAAAACGATACACTCTTCTCAGGTACATAGAAATACGGTTTTTTCTGCGTCAAGACATCGAGCAAATAGATTACCCGTTAAAATGCCGATAGAAGGTGTTCGGCATGTCATTGTAGTTGCTTCTGGAAAGGGGGGGGTTGGTAAGTCTACAATGGCAATCAATATCGCTTTAGCTTTACAAGATTCTGGACTCAAAACGGGTTTGATGGATGCGGATATCTATGGTCCATCTTTGCCACGTTTGACAGGGCTTGTGAACAAAAAGCCACAGATCATTGATGCGAAAAAGCTTCAACCTCTTGAGAAATTCGGACTTAAAATGATGTCGATGGGATTTTTGGTTGAAGAGGAAAAACCGGTGGTATGGCGTGGTCCTATGGTTATGGCGGCGGTAACGCAATTGCTAAGAGATGTTTTATGGGGGCCTCTTGATGTTTTGGTGGTTGATATGCCTCCAGGTACGGGAGATGCACAATTGACGCTTTCTCAACAAGTACAGTTGACAGGTGCATTGATTGTTTCTACTCCTCAAGATCTTGCTTTGATAGATGCGTGTAAAGCGATAGAAATGTTCATAAAAGTTAATGTTCCCGTTTTAGGACTCATTGAGAATATGAGTTATTTCATTGCTCCTGATACGCAAAAACGCTACGATATATTTGGGTATGGTGGTGCGCGTGCAGAAGCAGAACGACGAGGTATCCCTTTCTTAGCAGAAGTACCGCTTGATGCAGCTTTACGGTCTTCTTCAGATGAGGGGGTGCCTATTTTTGTTGCTAAGCCTGATGGAACACATGCTAAGCTTTATCGTACGATTGTTGATCAAATAAAAAGCGAACTTTTTTAAAAAATATAAAGAATGATTTGTATGGGAATTGCAGAACATGAATATTCCCTTGTTAGATGAGAGTTGCTAAAAATTTAACAAAAAAATTGATCATGCAATTGGGGGATTCAAGGGATATTTCCAGAAGTCTTAGGGATAGAAGAGTAAGGGATAGAAGAGTAAAAGAAAAAGAGCGCTATTGGTTTTTAAACGAACAAAAAGATTGAGAAACTGAGAACAGTTTTGACGGAATAGTATAAATCATAAAGAGAATTTTAAAACAGCTAATTAAGAAAATATCGAAAAATTTCTCAATAATGGCAAAATGCGTTTCGAGATGTGGTTGCAGATTGCTCATTCTTTCACTGAAAAGATCGTAGGACATATGCTAAAATGAGATTTTTAAATATTGAGCATAATTTTTCAAGAATTTTGCAAGCTTTTGTGGTTGTTGCTAAAGGATATTCTTTATGGTTGCTTTGGAGGGGAAATATCAGTGACAAGGTTGATGGGAAAAATGCTGGAGAGAGAGCATTTGAAAAATTTAAACTTTAAAGGGGGGGAAAAGCGTGTGGTCACGGAATGGGGAAAGTTACGACTCTAGCTTTTGAAGAGAAAATTTTGCAGAAGAATTAATATTCCTATTTTATGGTTTGTTAAATTATGAGGTCTGACGTGGCATCAGCTACGCGAGAGACCAATTTTCTGGAAGCAATCATGATAATCAAAACGCATTTGACTTAAAGATTTCGCATAAAAAAGCGTGAATTTTTGGTAAGTTATCTTTTTGTGGTACGAGCGATTGTTCGAGTTGTTGATTTTTTTTGGGGGGGGGGAAGAAAAAAGACAGAAATGATCATGGATATAATCTATCGGTTTAGTTTTTGTGGAGAGGGATGATTTTATTATGAGAGAAAATCATGTGTGAAAAAGCATATTTTATAGGGGGTCATGCTTATTCTGCACCCGTCATAGAATCAGGGCTTTATCTTGTAGCAACGCCTATTGGAAATCTTGCAGATATCACTCTTCGTGCTTTGCAGGTGCTTGCAGGAGTCGATATTTTAGCGTGTGAGGATACGCGTGTGACACGTATTTTGTTAGAACGTTATGGTATTGAGAAAAGAACTTTCCTTTATCATGAATATAATGCACAAAAGGCAGGTCCAAAATTATTAGCAGCTTTGGCAGAAAATAAAAGTGTAGCACTTGTATCAGATGCGGGGACACCGCTCATTTCTGACCCTGGATTTCGTTTGGTAGAAGAAGCACGCAAAGCAGCGCATAAAATTGTTCCAATCCCTGGTGCATCAGCTCTTTTAGCTGCTCTTATTGCAACAGGTTTGCCCACCGATAGCTTTTTCTTTGCGGGTTTTTTAAGCGCACGCAAGGTGCAGCGTCAAAAGAGATTAGAACAATTAAAAACGATCCCTGCGACTTTGGTTTTTTATGAATCTCCCCATCGTCTTGTTGAAACTTTACAAGATATGGTCTCGCTTTTTTCTGCTGATCGTCCTGCTGCAATTTGTCGTGAATTAACAAAAAAATTTGAAACAGTAGATGTTTCCAATTTAGGACATTTATTCGAAAGTTATAGGGAACAGGCACGTATTCGTGGAGAAATTGTTATACTTGTTGGGGAAGGGATTTCTTCTTTGGAAGCGATGAATGATAAAGAAATTGATGAAATGTTATTAGAATTGGCACGTACGCATCCTGCTTCTAAGGCGGCTACTTTAGTGGCAAAGAAAACAGGTTTGAAAAAGCAAGAGCTTTTCCAGAGGTTGAATTATTTGAAGGATATGTAAAGCTCTAAAGGGGGAGATTTATGCAAAAATCGCGTAGGCAAAAGGCTTTTTATCGAGGTGTTCGTGCAGAAAAATGGGCTGCTTGGTGGTTGAGATTCAAGGGATTTCATATTGCTGAAATTCGGTTTAAAACAAAATGTGGTGAAATTGACTTAATTGCGCGGCGTGGAAATCTTGTTCTAATCGTTGAGGTAAAAGCGCGTTCAACATTGGCTGAAGCGATAGCTGCTGTTTCTTGGAGGAATGAGAAGCGCATTGAGGCAGCAGCTGATATTTGGTTGGCACGACAAAAAGATCATTCTCTTTTATGTATACGCTTTGATTTGATAGCGATTTTACCTTGGCATTTACCACAGCATATTCCCGCTTTTTTTACATCTGATAAATGAAAATTTCTATATAGTTTTAACTATTTCAGATAAAAATATTTCGTTTTTATGAGTATATAGGGTAAAAAAGTGCGTACCAGTTCGAGCGCTATGAGGAGAAAAATATGGATGATTATGAAAAATTTGCGACGGGTTTATTGATTGTTTTTGGGGCGCTGATTATTGGCAGTTTAATGGCAATGCATATTGTACTCATGAATAAGCCAGGTTTTTTATTTGCATTATCGGCTGCTATTGTTGGGTGGTTCTCTGCTTTTGCGGTTCTTTTTGATAAGCCAAAAGTTTATTTGGGATTGATTATTCTTGCAATGTTATGTGTTGCTTCCTCAATTGGTATTTATGTAAGTTAAAAGGTATGAAGTGTAGATTGAACTTTTTTAAATTATGAGAGCAAGGAATAAAAATGAAAATTGGTTTTTTGGGAACAGGCACAATCAGTGCTTCAATGGTTGAGGGCTTAATAAGGAGTGCTTTTGACATTTCTTCAATTATCATTTCACCACGCAATGCGCAGATATCAGAACGTCTTTCGCAGAAATATGATAAAGTTATGGTTGCTGAAAACAATCAACAATTGCTGGATCATAGCGATTGTGTTTTTCTTTGTTTACCTAATCAAATTGCAGAAGAAGTCTTGCGTCTTCTTCATTTTCGTCCAGAACAGCTTGTCGTTTCTGTTTTGGCAATGGCAAAAGCAGAAGAAGTTGAAGAGTGGATCAACCATAAGGTTTATCGTGCTGTTCCACTTCCTTTTGTGGCAGAAGGTAAAAATTTGACACCCATTTATCCAGATCATCCATTTTTGCGCAGTTTATTTGATGCTTTGGGTGGTACATTGGTGTTGGATGCTGAAGATCAGTTTAATCTTTTCATGACAGCTGGTTCACTCATGGGGGTTTATTTTAATTTTATAGAGACAGCGCATCAATGGTTTATAACACAGGGGTTAAAAAAACAGCAGTCAGCAGATTTTCTTGCCATGATGTTTGGAAATCTTACGGATGAAATGCGCAGAATTGCAGCAGATAACAGTTCCAAAACTCTTGATTTTGCACAGCTTGAGAAAGAATTTTCAACAAAGGGAGGGACAAATGAATTTTTATCAAGTTGTTTTTCTCATCAAGGGGGAAAAAAGGCTTTAATAATGGCTCTTGATACGACTTTGCAAAAAATAAATGCTTCACCTGATGATGCGGCATCATATCAAAAAAATACAACAAAGTCAATATGTTGCGTGTAATTATTTTATATGAATCCACTTAGGAATCCACATTTTTATACGTAATTCATTTGACCATTTTTTATAGAAGATTGCCATGTATGAACAAACCATAAAAAGCAAATCATGATGCTAATATTATAACGCATGGGTGCATTCAAATGAAATGAAAAGCCGATATCATTCATAACAGTTTATAAATTTTATGATACGTTTTTATCTCAGCACAAATCACATTGTTTAAAATTCAATCGTTTGAAATTATCGATAATATACGTTTAAAAATTATATCTGTTTTAAAGATTGGTTTGTTAATCGCATAAAAGAGCAAATTAAC
>NZ_JBEPLT010000019.1:0-17780 GCF_040545385.1 Bartonella japonica | reverse complement strand
GATGATGGGGTAAATTACCCCATATCTTAAGATTGACCAGTGACATAAGCCGCCCATTTATCCATATAAACGCGGCGCTGTTCTAAATAGTCAGTGCGACGATAGGCACGCTCTACTTGTCCTCCTACCGTATGACTTAGAATAGTTTCAGCAACCTCATAGGGGGCATCGGTTGTTTCGGCGAGCCAATCGCGTAAACTAGAGCGAAAACCATGGGGGCAGGCTTTAAGACCAGCGCGTTGCATATATTGTGACATACAGCGTTCAGCAAGGGGACCGCGACCAGTTGCAGAAAAGAAGAAATCGTTGCGAGAAAGCAAGCGCGCTTGTTTTAGAATTTCTAATGCTTCTGTTGATAGAGGCACGCGAAATTCTGTTGTAGCATCACGCCTTCCTTTCATATTCTCAGCAGGGATTGTCCATAGATCACCCTCAACCTGATCTTTATGGATATGACGCAAAGGACGTGTGCGAACGCCTGTCAAAATAAGCAAACGTAATGCCAGATATGTTATGGTTGTTGTTTTACAAAGCGTTTGATAAAAGGCTGGGACATCTTTCCAATCCATAGCTGGTCTATTCGTGATCTTATGGCGTTGTTTGCCTAATAAAGCTTGTGCTTTTTCTGTTGCCTGTAAATCAACATCCAAACCTAAGGCAGCCGCATGTTTAAGACAAAGATTAAGACGCATCAATGCTGTTCGAGCAGTTTTAGCTTTTGTATGCCAAATAGGGGCAAGCGTATTACGTATCTCTGTTTGAGTAATCTCTGAAACCGGCAGACAGCCTAATTTGGGAAGAATATGAAGGCGTAATGGTAAAAACCAATATCCATCTTTACCATCATACTTTAATTCAGCTTTACGAGTTTCAAAAGTATCTAGTGCAATATCTTTTAAGTAATGGAGATTGCTTATTGCCTCACGCTTTTGTTTATCGCGTTCTTTAATAGGGTCACGCCCCTCACGTAAAACAGCACGCCATTGCATTGCACATTCACGGGCTTGTTTTAAAGAAACATCTCTTAAAGCACCCAAGCCCATTTCACGACGACGCCCGTGAAGGGTATACCGTAAAATCCATTGAGCACCTCCATCTTTACGCTTATGAAGTAACAAGCCGGCACCATCATTATATTTGCCAGCCCCCAATGTTGCGACAGCCCTTGCATTAAGACGGTTCATAAGAGCCATTTTTACTCCTTTCTTATACAAATTTGATCCACACACTCATCCCACTTGTTATGTGCAAATGAGTGGTTTTGATTGATTCAAGATACACAGATTTAAGATGAGAGAATCTTACGTTATTCGGGACTCTCATTCAATATGAATAACGCTAGATTATTATTATAAATCAATGCTTTGATCACTTCAATCAAGGTGTTTATTAAGACGGCGTTCTCTGACACGAAGGTTAAGATAGGCAGTACTGCTGGAGGCACTGAATTTGGTGAGGTAGAAATCAAACAAGCCGGTATTAAAGCCGCGACGATTTCCAATCAGAAGGAGTTTGTTCCTGATGATAAAGAGGTCACGCTTTATGCCAAAGCAGATAAAACTGTTCAGGCAGGTCAAGCAAGTATAGTCGTTGAATTTGTGACTAATCACTGAAATTGAGAGGAGAGATCTATTACTCTCCTTCAGATTTATGAAGTAGCAGAGTGTACAGAGAGTTGTAAATTAAGGGCAGATAAGACAGCGACTAGGGTTGAAAGCTTAGGATCACCCGTTTTGCTTAAAGAACGGTACAATCCACTGCGTTCACGATTGGTTTCTTTTGCTAAGGCACTCATATTTTGAGTGCGAGCAACAATACCAATGGCATCAGCAATATGAGCTGCATCACCGGTTTTGAAGGCTTCGTTTAAAAAAACTTCTTGAGATTCTGGTGTTGTGAGGTGTTTTTCAAAGTTAAAGGTTTTCAATTTCATTTTTAAGATCCTTTAAAAGAGATAAGGCTTTTTGAATATCACTAGATTGTGTGGATTTATCACCACCCCAAAGCAATATAATGATTTGATCGCCTTTTTTTGCGAAATAAATTCGATATCCAGCCCCATAGTGGATACGCAATTCACCTATACCATTAAAAAACTTAACGTCACCTAAAAGCCCCGAACGAATTCTATGCAGTCTTGTAAGAATTATATCGGCAGCTTTTCTAACCATTCATCGAATTCATCTGTTGTTTTTATTACCGCTATCATTAGTGTAGTGTAGTGCACATTATGTATAATGTCAAGTTAGTTTATAATTTTTGTATCATTGGAAAGGTATTCTGATGTCACGTCATTATATTCGGGTTAAGACAGGAGGACCGGTATCGGCAAAGCAAGATGTTTTTCGTCATAAGAAAACGCTTTCGCACCTCGTGTCCGTTATCCAAGATGAGATTGATGACATTACGGATGAGTATGTGGCGCAAATCCAAGAAAGTATTTTGGCTGCTATTCGTTTTTGTGAGAAGGAGACTTTTTACTTTAACGAAAGCCGTGAAGTTGTATTTCAAACACGGGCGGGGCAAAGAGTTTATGATGAAGCGGAGTCCCACCATATTGAAAGCGCTGTCAAAATCAAAAATGTTTATCTTCGTTCCAATCCACATGACAAGATTGAATTGGAGCAGAAGAATCCTTCTTCTTTAGAGCTTTTGTTGTCATCAGCACAGCAAGGAACGCCGGTTTATTACAGTTATTTTGATAGAAAATTGTATCTTTATCCAACACCGGATAGAGTGTATCAGGTTCAACTCATTCTCTCCCCCCAGCGCTTGTCCGAGATAGAGAATGTAGATGAAGAGCATCCATGGTTTGTGTATGGGTTCGATCTGATTAAAGCGCGTGCAAAATATGAACTATATAAGAATATTCTGAAAGATCCTGATTGTGCGGCGGCAGCTTATAATGACTTTACTGAGCAATTGCATGGATTACGTGCAGAGACTTCTCAGCGTCATAACGTGACGAGAATAATTCCAACGGATTTTTAGTATGGTTTATTTACCGATAGCCGACTACCGACCCGATGTTGCGACTGTAAACAGTCAGTTTACGGATACACTGGTCAATGTATTGCCGGCAGATGGTTCTTATATCCCAATGCCTAGTGCAACGGTTATTTCTGCTCCTTTGGAAGAGAGCCCTTTAGGTTCCATAGCGTTTAGAACAGGCAATGGTGTCAAGATTATCGTAGGTGGTGCAAAAAAGCTTTACAGTTACGATAGTCAAACGCGCGGTTGGACAGATGTTAGCAAAGATGGTGTCACCTATCAGGCGAATGAGGAGAATAGGTGGTCATTTGCCTTGTTTGGCGAGACTATTATTGCGGTCAATAAGAATGATAAACCGCAGGCATTGAATGTTCGCAGTTCGCAGAGGTTTGAAGAGTTAGGGGGCAGTCCTCCGAAAGCAGGTTTGGTAAGGGTTTGGGGTGATTTTGTTTGTTTGATGCAATTGACAGATCACCCCAATCGCATTCATTGGTCGGGTTTAAATGATGCAACCCATTGGACGGTTGGTCATAAAGATTGTTACTATCATGACTTTCAAGACGGTGAATATGTTCAAGGTGCGACTGAATCGACCAATCCACTCATTTTCTTGCGTTCTGCGATTTATGCGGGTGCCTTCACATTAGGTTCTAAGGTTCCTTTCATTTTCCAAAAGGTTCATGACAAGCGTGGCGTGCGCAGTGCGACCTCTATAGTTTGCCGTGGGAGTGATGCTTTTTTTGCTGGAGAAGGCGGTTTTTATCAGATGAGTTCTGATGGGCAGCTTTTACCGATAGGTTTTGAGAAGGTTGATCGAACAGTATTTTCCACTTTTGACAAGCTTTCTCTTGATAAGGTGCAAGGGGTGGTCGACCCTGTCCATAATCGTGTTTACTGGTCATTGAAGAGTGGTGACAATCAGCAAAGTACCTTTGTTTATGATTGGGGATTGCAAAAATGGTCAACGATACAGGGAGATCCTTTCACATTGTTTCCTGTTTTTACAACAGGTTACACCTTAGAACAATTGGATGCAGTTTCGACCAGTCTTGAGGAATTGCCTGCTTCTCTTGATAGTGCCATTTGGCAAAGTGGTGCTCCAGTACTTGGTGGTTTTGATAAAAATAATAGGCTTGTTGTGTTTACAGGATCGCCAATGGAGGCGGTTGTTGTTTCGCAAGAGATGGGTTCTCCTGATGGGAGTTTTAATTTTATCACGAAAATGTTTGCTGAAGTTGATACACTTGAAGGTCTTTTAAGCATAGGCGAACGTCGACTTCGTCATTCTGCTACACTTATCACATGGCATAAGGAAAAAGAATGCTCATTGGTTACGGGTGCTTATCATGGTCGTTCACGTAATCGTTATCACCGTTTTAAATTGCGCATTCCTGAAGGCGTTAGCTGGAACCATATCACGGGATTTAATGTGGACTTACGACCTTTAGGTAGAGGGTAATGGCAAAAGTCTTTTTGACTACGTCTTGGGATAGGGAGCGAATGGCTCCTTATTTGGAAGAAATTATTGCGTGCTTTAGCGAGTATGTTGAGCGTTTTAAAGATGAAATTACGTTGCAAGATCTCATTGAAGCCATTTGCACGGGGAAAAAACAGTTATGGCTTGTTTTGGATGATGAAGATCGGTTTTTAGCGGCAGTTACAACACAGATCCAACAGACAGTTTTAGGCAAGAAGCGTGCTCTCATTTGTGAATGTAGTGGCAAGGGCATTCTTGATCAGGTTGACAATCTGAAAGTTGCAGAGGACTGGGCGCGCGAGAATGGTGCTTCAGAGATAGAGATTTTGGGTCGCTTAGGATGGAAGCGCGCATTGACCAAGCAAGGCTATGGCATAACGATGCTTTATTATAGGAAGGAATTGTGAAATGGGGAGTAAAACACCGTCAACGACACAACAAAAACAGGTGCAGACAAGCGCTCCCCCTTCTTGGGCGGATAATATTTTTAAGCAGGGTGCTACAAACGCGCTTAATCTTTATAATTTAGGAGCAGGTGGCAATGTTTATGGTGGTCCACGCATTGCACCTTTAAGTGCTCCAACCTATCATGCCATTGGGGGTCTTGGGAGCATTCCTTATCATTATCAAAATAGTTCTTTGATGAATTTGCTTCATACGCCAACAGCGGCGGCAAGCAACCTTGGCAGAATGGCTTCAGGCGGTATGATGGGAGGCAATTCGTATTTTAAACAAGCTCTTCAAGAAGGATTAGATGACGTAGAAAATAGAATTAATAGATATTTCTCAGGGATTGGTCGTTATGGAGCACCGGATCATAAAGATGAGTTAAGGAAGGGCAGTGGTTCTGTGTATGCTCGCGCTATGGCAGATCAATATAATCAAGACTTGCAACATATGATGCAAGCCAATGCCATGATAGACCAAGCCAATCAAAATCAGTTGGGAGCATCGAATAACTTCTTACAAGGTTATGGTAATACCTATTCCAATGCGCTGCAGGGGTCATCACTCCTCGATGATTACAACCAAAGACTCGTTGATGCCAATCGTGAACGTTGGCTGGAGCAAGATAATAGCGGTTGGAACAGACTGAATATGTTGATGAATGCTGGTCGTGGCTTTGCAGGTAATTACGGCAAGACAACGAATAATATGTCAGAATCTAAGATGCATGATAACGACCCTTGGAAGAATACTATAGGGATTTTAGCTAGTATTGCTAAATTGGCTTTGAAGTAGGAAAAAAGTGAGATAGTTATGCAAAATAGTAACGATAATATTTTATCAAGACTTCTTAAGTCTATGTATTTAATGAGCTCATTTGGACCATATATACGTAGCTACGATCAACGTTTGGCATTAGAAGACGCTAAACAACAGGCAAATAATTTTCCTTATTTAATCCCTTCTTCACCTATAGCAACTTTTGGTTCACAATCGAACCCTTTAGGTTTTGCTAAAAATACTTCACCTTTACCAGATGTAAGTTCGTCTTTAAGACCGGCAGGTATAAAACCGGATGTACCGTCTTCAGTCCCTTCTTTACCAGTAGCGACTTTTGGTTCACAACCAAACCCTTTAGATATGGAACCTTTGCCTAATGCAATTTCAGATTTGGCATCATTAAAACCAAAGCAGTCTCAATTACCAGAGCCTATTTCACCGGTAGAACCACAGCAGGTTGCACAGCCACAACAGAATACTGTTTCTCAACAGAGTTTTTGGGATTACTTGCGTAGTCCTGAGTTTTTACAAAGATTATCGGATTATGGGATTGGTTATGCATTATCAGACGGGACGATAGCGCAAAGTTTAGCGAATGGGGCTATGAATCTTCGTCTTGGTGATATGGAAAGAGAAAAAAGAAGTCAAGTTAATCAGACCGTTGAGTATCTAAAATCTAAAGGCTACAGCGAAGATGAAGCGCGGTTCATGGCTAGGAATAACGATGCGTTAAATGCGTTTTTAGCACAAAAAATTAGTGGTGGAAACAAGAATCCCCAATTTACTAATGACGGTAGGATGCTGGTGGAAGATCCGAATGCACCAGGTGGATATAGATATGTTACGGTTGAAGGTGGAAAAGCACATGAAGATATGCAAAAGCGTGAACAGTTGAAAAAATTACAAATAGTAGATGCCAAAATTATGAGAGAAAGTACATCACATGCAATAAATTCGGCTCTTGAGATACTTAAGAAAAATCCTAATTTCTCTACTGGTCCAATTGGTCAATTTTTACAGAATTTGTGGAACACACCGGCATCACGTTTAAGGGATCATCTTGAAACAATCAGGGGAGGAGCAATGCTTCACAGGCTAGAGAGGATTAAAGCGCTATCACCTAATGGTGCTTCAGGATTGGGTAATTTGACTGATAAGGAAGGTGTAAGATTAGAAAATGTTTATGTTGCTTTGCAACAGAGTTTATCTCCTCAAGAGCTTATAAGGAATTTGCAACGTTTACAGGAGATTTATAACAAAGCAACAGATGCGCAATTAGCTATTTTGATGAATGATAACATAACGGCTGCGGATGTGGATGAAGCATTTGGAAGTGGTTCGCAACTATCACAAGGGAATTTGATAAATATACCTAAGATGAGTTTAGAAGAGGCATCTATTAAGGATAACGTACCTTATTTTAGGGACAGTTCTAGTGGTAAATTTTTGGTTGAGGATTAAATAGTAATGGACCCTTATAACATTTCTGAGAAGATGCGTTCTCAATATGTATATGCCAAGAATGGGAAGCGTTTTCGCGTAGTTGAAGATCCTGCTGAGATTGAAAAAATTATAAAGTTACATGCTAACAGTTCATCTTCATCTTCATCTTCATCTTCATCTCAATATGTATATGCTAAGAATGGGAAACGTTTCCGCGTAGTTGAAGATCCTGCTGAGATTGCGAAGCTATCTAATTCTTTTTCTGAAAGTCAACAAAACACAAAAGATCAATCAACTACAACAGATGATTTTTCATTTGATGATAAAGATCTTACGTTGTCAGATGCTATTATGAGAAATATCGCGTCTGGTGCGACGGCAGATTATTTTGACGAGATGAGAGCAGTACATGAAGCAGGCTTTACGGATTATTGGAGTGGCGATAAACGAGCAGAAGAGGTCTATAACAGAAGAGTAGCTAAGGAGCGCGCTTACCAAAAAGCCTTGAAAGAAAAACATCCTTTTTCGTCTTCTCTGGCTTATGTTGGTGGTTCAACGATACCGGCAATACTCTCATTTATTGCGCCTCCATTAAGGGGTTTGCTTTTTGCAAAGCATATGTCAACATTTAGAAATCTTGGTAATGCGGCGCTTTTCGGAGCAGGTTCAGGAGCTTTACATGGTTCAGGGGCGGGAGAGGGGCTTTCTGGTCGTCTTATATCGGCTGGGGTAGGTGGTGGTATTGGAGCAGTAGCAGCTCCCGTTGGTTCTGTTGCTGGTACAATTTCTTCTTGGGGATTAAGAAAAATAGCAAGTGTATTGCAACATGTTCCCTATATTCCTTTTATGAAAGGAGGTCGTTTTAATCCTGCTCATAAGGAAGTTCAAACCAAAGCGGTTAGGGAAATTGCAAAAACATTGCATGATGATGGTATTGGAAATGTTGTAGAACGTCTTGCAAATGCGCCACGTAATGCATTTTTGACAGATATCAGTCCTAATTTAGAAGTATCAATTGCGAATATGGGGAAAACAAACACGCGTGTTGCAGATCTTTTAAAACAAGCTCATGAGGGGCGGATGAAGGGAGCACTTGATCGTATTGGTCGGTCAGCAGATGAAAACATTACACCTCTTCAAGATACGAAAGTTTTAAAAAGGGTGCTTCAAGAGCAAGGTGAAAAAGAATATAAACATCTTTATGCAGAAGCAATGCAAACTCCCATAGCAAAAAAGCATTATCCCGCTCTTAATAGGCTTTTCAAAAATAAATGGTTTCAAAACGCTGTAAAAGAAGCGGTTGATACCTTAGAAGGAGACCCGCGCACAGCAATTGCTCAACGATTTTATGATAAGGATTTTATCCATATAAACTATAAACCCACAATGGCGTTATTAAATCAAACGAAGAAATCTATTGATGATTTAATCGAAAAGTCTCGGAATTTTGGTGATAAACAAAAGGCTACAGGGTACCAAATACTTAAGAATAATTTGGTAAAGATAACGGATGAAATCTCCTCTACTTACAAAGCAGCGCGGGCTAGTGTAGAAAAATATAAAGGTTTTCAAGAAGCGATAGAACAAGGCAAAAACATTGTACAGAGAGATGTTTCTGGAGAGGGGATTAAAGAAGGTCTTCGTAAAGGAGCAATGTCTAGTGGTCTCAATACTTATCATGTAGGGATGAGAGACTATATTGATGATCTATTAAAAGGTTCGCGTCCTGTTAATAGACTTTCGAATATTTTACAAACGGGTCGTATGTCAGATAATCTAAGCAGATCTTTAAGCTCTAAAAACATTCATGGGTTTAGAAAAACTGTAGAGGATGAAAGGTTCTATCAAGATGCGGCGCAAAGAGCCATAAAACCGTTTCAAGGAACGCCCGAACCTAGTTATTTAACAGGTGTTAATCTACCGTACGGGAAAGTTAGTATAGCACGTGCAGCGGGACAGATTATACAAAATATTTTATCTGATGCGATTAGGAAATTCTCTCAAAAAGAGAGACAAATACTTGAACGAGATATAGCGAAATTAGCAACTTTTGGCGTTAAAGGTATGAACCAGCAGGAAGTTGCTCAAATGTTACAAAGATTTATACGATTACATAAAACAGGAATTGTTAGTGACCATATTTTGCATGTTATTTCTTCGCTCTTTTCAAGAGAAGAGAGAAGACGTTTAGGGAGTAATGGTTAATGATCCGTTATAGTCCTTCAGTCGATCAAGCGATACGCCAGTCAGCAGCGCGTTATGGATTGCCTGAGAGCTATTTATATCGTGTTGCACAGGTTGAAAGTGGAGGCAATCCCAATGCAAGGAATCCACGTTCTTCTGCGGGTGGATTGTACCAGTTTATAGACAGCACAGCCAAGCAATATGGTTTGCAGGATCGTTTTGACCCCGTGCAAGCGGCAGATGCCATGGGATGATTGACCCTTGATAATCGCAATCATTTAAGTCGTGTGTTGGGAAGAGCGCCTACAGAAGCAGAATTGTACTTAGCGCATCAACAAGGTGCAGGTGGAGCCGCCCGCCTCTTACAAAATCCTCATGCCAATGCAGCACAAATTGTTGGGAGCAATGCGGTTGGTTTGAATGGTGGGAACAATGGTATGCGTGCCAGTGATTTTGTCAACCGAGTGCTGCAAATGTATGGTGGGCAGCAGGCAACTCGTCCATTGTCTATTGGTCATCCTATAGCGCAAGGTGGCTTTAGACATAGAGACAATTTTCTAGAGGTTTTAAGGGCATTGTTAGCATCACAAGCAGAGGCTTCGGAAGAAGATGAGAGTGATGATGATAACCCTTTGATGACGCAATTCATGCGGGCATTTTACGGACCATTTTACCGCAATTAGGATTTACACTCATGTCAACGATTTATGATTGGTCGCTTAAAGCGGCGGATAACACACGCGCAGATGATTTGATTGATTGGTCAGAGGGACAACGTCCTAGCACGATCAATAACAGCGCTCGTGGAATGATGCAAAGGGTTAGAGAGTATTTATCAGATACAGGCGGCGCGCTTGAAGGTGTTGTTACTGTTGATCATAACCAACAAACGACAGCAATAAGGCTACAGAGTAAATCGCAATTTTTAGAGTACAAGAATGATATTGTTTTGCGGTTTAAAGCAAGGGGTAAGAATGTTGGAGCGACCACAGTTTTGCTCAATGGTCTTGCCGGCAAGCCGGTTTACAAGGCATCAGACACCGGTGTTGCAACCTTGTTAGAGGGAGGGGAAATCCAAACTGGCTGCATATATACACTCGTATATGATGAAGAGATTTCGGGATGGCATTTGCTTAATCCGACACCTGTAGCATCATCCCAAGGTTTGGCAAGTTCTCTTTATCCAGCAGGGTTTATAGGAACATTTGCTATGCAAGCAATCCCAAGTGGCTGGCTTTTGTGTGATGGAGGTGCTTATTCGCGAAGTCTTTATAGTGATCTTTTTGCTGCAATTGGGACGACATGGGGAAGTGGGGACGGGGTTAGAACTTTTAATATACCGGATTTACGGGGGATGTTTTTACGTGGTTTTGATGCTGGTCGCAATATTGATAGAGGACGCAGTTTTGCCAGTGTGCAGCAAGATTTGATCCAAACCCATAAACACGATGGTCATAATATATCGGTTTTAGATATGGATAAGGATGATGGCACTCATTGGCATGGGGATGCGACCATTATATGGGGTCATTTGCTGGATGATGATAAGAGGTTGAAAGTTGCCTCAGCTTCTGGAGTAAGCGAAACGGACATAAGGACCTATGATGTTTTGGCAATACCTTCGGAGCAATCTGATACACAAAAGGTCATAGTATCAGCAGATAAAGAGGGTGAAACGCGCCCTATCAATGTATCGGTTATTTTTGCAATAAAAACCTGAGGACAGCATGTCAGATATTTATAGCTGGTCTTTAATGGCGTCAGAAAACGCTGGAGCGGATAGCATTATTAATTGGTCTGAGGGTCAGTTTCCTCATACAGTTAATAACAGCGCTCGTGGAATGATGCAAAGGGTTAGAGAGTATTTATCAGATACGGGTGGAGCACTTGAAGGTATTGTTGAGGTTGATTTTGAACGACAATACACGGTAATTCGCTTAACAAGTAGATCACAACCTTACACATATAGTAATGGTTTGGTTGTGCGATTTAAATCGAAGGGCAATAATATTGGAGCCACAACTGTATCTATCAATGATTTTCCGAGTAAACCCGTTTATAAGGCATCAGCAACCGGTGTTACTGCCGTTGTAGGAGGAGAAATCCAAACTGGATGCATATACACGCTTGTATATGATGAAGAGATTTCTGGATGGCAATTGCTAAATCCCACAAGAAGAAAAGTTTCTCATTTTCAACGCTTGCCTATAGGCTTTATAGGAAATTTTGCGATGGAAACATTGCCGGATGGTTGGCTGTTGTGTGATGGGAGTGCTTATTCGCGTGACACTTATCATAATCTTTTTGCAACGATAGGGACGATGTGGGGGAATGGTGATGGAGCAACAACGTTTAATGTCCCTGATTTTAGAGGGATGTTTTTACGTGGCTTTGATTATTTTGGTTCTGTTGATGCAGGACGAAGTTTTGCAAGCATCCAACAGTATTCTTTGAGAGGTCATGATTATGTTGTTGATGCTGTTGCGCCGGCAAGACGTTCTTCGAGAAGTAAGCGTGATCTTTCATCTGATCCCGAAACGAGAAGAATCCAAGAATATGCAGTAAAAGGTTGTTTTGATCATCACGGGACTTTGGATGATGTTTATAAATGTATTGCAAGGGAGTTGCGAGGAGCTCCGGCACCTATGTCTTTGATTGAGAGATATAGCAAGCGTTGTTTTAGCCCCAGCCTTTGGGGGTATGCGGATATTAATTGTCCCTTAGGACCTAAAATTCCACCTTCTGTACGGTATTATGTTGTTAATGACACTGTTGATGGTGCTGTTAATGAAGAATGCGCGGGATTAACAGGGGATGCTTTAGAACGGTGCAATGAAGCATTTGAAAGAGTCACACAAAAGCCTCAACAAGAAAATCTTCCGGAAGCAAGCTTTCCTGAAGATACACAAAGAGTGCCGCCATTTTTACTCCAACATGAAAACCGTTACCTAATCTATACAGTTCCAAAAGAAGCAGATTTAGGCATCCATGATCATATTGCCACGACGTGTTCGTTTGGTGGGATTGAAACGCGCCCGATTAATACGAGTATCGTTTATGGGATAAAGACATAAGGAGGGAATGCAATGTTATCGAAACCGTTTGCAATATCAGAAATTAGCGACCCGTCTCAAGTACGGGTCGTTTTGTATTCAGGGGATCATTTTGTGCATGCCCCGCTTGATGGAATTATAGCTATTCTAAAAGCATCGTTAAAGTCAGATTTTGACGGCTCTTTGCAAGGATTAGAAGAGCGCTTGAGAGTTTTAAGTACAGAGCTAGAAGAGCTGAAAGAGTGTTCGTTGTAATTATTGGCTTGGCATTGAGGAAGAAAGACCATGGGAATACCGTACCATACACATGAGTTTCAGATACCAGCGGCAACAAAAGAGGAGATTATAGAAGGGATTTCACAAGATACGGTTGTCGTTCCCAAATTGTTAGGAACCGCTTCTCTCTATGCTTATGAGGTTTTCGCGACAGCAGAACAGGGTGTTCAGGCACAGCAAGTTTCAGAGCGTGCAACGGGATTAGCGAATACAGCCAAGCAGACAGCGGATGAAGCAAAAAGAATAGCGGCAGATACGAAAGAATTAGTGGAAGCGGCATCGGTTACGTCTGCACAGGCAGTCAGTGCAGCATCGACAGCAACAACTATGGCGACCGAAGCCAAGCAGGCAAGCAAAGAGGCTGAGAGGATATCGAATGAAGCGAAAGAGAGTAGTGAAACCGCATTAACAACAGCCAATCGAGCTGATCAAACTTCGACGCAGGCAAGACAAGAAGCAGCTACAGCTCTTACGACTGCCAATGATGCGAAACAGACAGCTGGTGAAGCAAAGGGGTATGCTGAGGAAGCCAAGGTGGTATCAGAAGAGGCAAAGAGGTTAGCACAACAATCCAAGAGCATTTCTGAGGAATCCCAACAAACGCTTAGTGAAGTGAAGAGTGCATCTGAAACGGCAATAACGACAGCGAATACAGCCAAGCAAAAAGGGGATGAGGCGACACAAATAGCATCGGAAGCTCTGACGAAATCCAATGAAGCAAAGACGTTAGCAGAAACAGCGAAAGGCATAGCGGAAACCTCAACAGCAAAGGCAGAGAAGGCACAGCAAGATGCAACGCAAGCTACTAGAATAGCGAATGAGGCGAAGGCTGCCGTTGAACAGGGAGTTTCTGAGCATAAGCAAGCTGCACAGGTGAGTAGTGAAGCTATTAAGAATATAGCAGAAGAAGCAAAGAATAAATCGGAAGCAGCAGAAAGATTAGCCCAAGAAGCGAAAGCTAAAGCGGATTCAGTAGAGACTGTAGCCAATGAGGCAGAAAAGACAGCGAAGGAAGCCAAAAGTAGCGCAGATTATGCCAAACGTGAGGCATCGCAAGCGAAGGAAGCTGCTGAATCCGCGAAAGATACAGCTTACAGGGCTCATAGTACAGCGTATGATGCGAATAATGCGGCGGATGCAGCGAAAGTTCGAGCAAATTTAGCGGAAATAGAGGGGAATAAAGCAAAGGAAATAGCAGAGGCAGCGAATAACAGAGCTTATGAAGCAAAAGGAGAAGCAGATAAAGCAAAGGAAATAGCTAATAATGCGAAATCGATAGCGGATGAGGCGGGAAGAACAGCGAATGAAGCGAAGGCAGTAGCAGATGAGACAAAAAGCCTAGTGGAGAGAGCTCATACTTCTGTCACCGAAAATTCTCAAGTATCAAAGCAAGTGCAAACGATGGCAGAGGAAGCGAAGAATAAAGCGGAAGCAGCTCAGTTATTAGCACAACAGATTTCACAATCTGCAACAGAATGCTGTGAGGAAGCCAAGGGTATTTCTCAACGCGCTGAAACGAAAGTGAATGATGTAACGGGTAAAGTTGAGAAATTAGAAGAAACAACGCAGTCTCATACGAATGAATTAACAGCTGTTAAAGCTACAGCTCTTGAAGCACAGCAAAAAGCTGAAAAAGTTGATACGAAGTTAACAGTTTTAGAAACATGCTCGCCTGATATTCAAAAAGCTAAACAGGCATTAGATACTTTAGAAGGCAAAATCACTTCTGTTGAACAAGAGAATACAAATTTAAAACAATCTGTAGCTACAGTCACTGAAATAGCGAATTCTGCTAAGAATAAAGCAGAGACATTAGAGCCTAGGGTTATATCGATAGAGGGTAAAGCTGAGGATACCTCATCTAAGGTTGGCAGGTTAGAAGCGAAAATCAATAGTCTTGAAATTACCTCTAATACTACGAAAACTACAGCCGGTGATGCTGTGAATAAGATCAATGATATATCTTCTGTAGCAAATAATGCGCTTAATAAAGCGACCACGCTTGAAGGTACGCAAGCAAAGTTACAGACAGATATAAGTGAAGCAAAGGTTGAAGCGCAAAATATTAAAACTCAACTGACTTCTACGAAGAATGAAATAGAGAGTCTTCAGCAATGTTGTGATCAGAATAAGAAAGGTTTAGCCGGACTAAAGACGAGTGTAGATGACATGCAGCCTAAAGTCGTACAGGTTGAAGGAAACATGAGCAGTTTATCTACGCAAGTGCAACAAGTAACCGATAATAATAATGCACTGGGCACTCGGCTTTCTACTTTATCAGAAACATTGAATTCTGTGAGTACCTTAGCAGAAAATGCCAAAAATAAATCTGACTCTAATGAAGCAGAGATAAGCAAACTCAAAAGCAATCCTGCAGTTGATCCCTTATCTGCAAAATGGAAAGCAGCTTTTGAGGTTAAAGGTGTAGGATATGATCAAACAACGGATTTTGGTAAGCTTGTCACGGGGCATGGGAATGGTCGTCCCAATGAATTAATGCGTATTTCTGAAAGTAAGAAGAAGTTAGCTGGATTTGATTACAGTGCCTATGATTCAAAATATGCGGATCATTCTGTTTTAGGGATGAGAATAAATAATTGGCTGACGGAGCCTAGGCGCTTGATAGGTGATGTTGCCAAGAACACGATCCAAAACTTTAACAATACGATAGCAATTAACGATCTTCAGAATATCTTACGCAACACAAATTTAAATGTTTTATCCTGCGCAAAACCATATTTACGTCATGGCGGTAGTACGAATGAGCGTCAACGTAGGATTGTTACTCTTAAGGCTGGTACTGTATTTAATATACCGTCAACAGATAAAGATCCTACACATATAATTATGATTAATACGGATAGGACGATTTCTCATGATATTGGAGGGGGACAACATGATTTGCAGCCAGGTAAAGATTATTATATTTATTTAATTGTGGATTGGTATACGTTCCCTGGACCTGCGGAAGTCACTTTTGCGATCAGGGATCACTTGGGGTTTCCCCCTGGGGAGAATAATACAACCTCTTTACTGATTGGTGGATTTCATACGCTTTGTGCGGATGTTGGTACGATTGCTGATCATCCTTTGTCTGGCTTTAAAGCAGGAGATATTTTACCTCATTCTATTTGGTGTTTAAATCACAAACCGATCAGTAGTCCAGCGGGCATGGTGTATGACGCGAGGATGGATTTATGGGTAGATATTTATCTACAATCTCGACAGGACGAAAATACACAGTCCCGATATAATGAACCTATTAGTTTTAGAAAAAAATATCAGCATGAAATCGATTTATTGAGTGTAAACAAGCGTCTTCCTACGGAACGTGAGTTTAATTCTGCAATGTTTGGAACGACTAATGGGCTCAAGGATAGAAATGTAGCACAAATTAGACGAACAGGTGGTCATTCTGGTGCAAATAAACAGCGTATCATTTCAAATATCGGTTGTGAAGACGGTTCTGGTTGTTTTTGGCAATACCTTGCAGGGACTTATCCAGTCCTTGAACGGCAGAGTGATGGCAGAACGAAAACAGTTTTCCGCGCTCTGTATGCTGGTGGAGATTATAACTACAGGTACGCTGGACCATTTGCTCGTGCTGCTGAGATAAGTGATGATGCTATTGGAGCCACTCACACCGCTCGTGGCGTTAGCGAACCTCTCAGAACCTAATAATAAAAAGGAGATAAGAATGCGGAAAATATCGCAAGAAGGGTTAGAGCTTATCAAAAGATGGGAAGGCTTGCGTTTAGAAGCTTATAGAGATACGGCATGTATTTGGACTATTGGTTATGGTCATACGAGTGATGCAGGCAAACCTTTAGTCAAAAAAGGCATGTGTATCACGCAAAAACAAGCAGAAGAAATCCTTTGTGAGGATTTAAAGCAGTTTGAGAAAGCAGTTGATGAAGCTGTGACGGTTTCGTTAACGGATGCACAATTCGCAGCATTGGTATCATTTTGCTATAACATAGGAACAGCGGCTTTTTGCAAGTCGACATTGTTGAAGAAGCTTAATCAAGGTGATTATGAATCCGTTCCGGTTGAATTACAGAAATGGAATAAGGTAGGTGGAAAACCACTCCGAGGATTAGCCAACCGTCGAGCAGCTGAGGCGGGATTATGGGCAAGAGGGTCTTATATTTCTTCTAACTATCAAAGAGTGGAGAAGAAAGAGGCAACGGGACTTTTCAAAGCCGAAGCGCTTGCTCCGATTATAGGATCGTTTTCGGGACTTGGAGGCTTGCTAGCAGGCAATGGTCCTATCCAATGGGCATTAGCAGTCATTATGGTTTTGGCAGCTTGTACAGGCATATTTTTTGTAGCTAAGCGGTTTCGGGAGGAACGTTTGTGATGGTTTTTCTTAAGAAATATCAGCTGATGATTATGACGGCTTTAGCCGTTTTTTTTATGGCTTTAGCCAAGGCATTTCATCTTGGCAGGAAAGCAGAGAAGCATAAGCAAATAGACCATGCTTTAAAGACAGCAGAAACACGGCTTGAGGTTGAAAATGAAGTTAATAGAAAAGGTAATTCTGATGTGCGTGCTGAGCTTTCTCGCTGGGTGCGCGGCAAATAGGGTTGTTTCTTGTGTCGGTTGGTTGCCCATTTATTTGGATAGGCAAGATATAGAAGCTATCAGTCCCAACCTCGCACGAGAGATATTAAAACATAACAAACAGGGAGCGCATTTATGTGGTTGGCAAGATGGCCAAAAAACAACACAGGAAAGATGAAGATCTTAGTGAAACAGAACAACAGCTGCTTCATGAGATGATAGAGACCTACCAAGGTTTAAAGATGATGTCACGCATTATGAAATGGATAGCCTTTATTATCTTTATGTTTGTTATCGATTTTGCCCGCCTTATGGACGCACTAGACAACATATTATCATACTTTAAAAAGTGGATAACCAAAAGTTAAAGCACAAAAAATCTTCTTAAAAACATGACAAAACAAGAATTTACACAAACATTGTTTGCGTGGATGGGTGGCAAATGCCATCTGCGTAAGACAATTATACCGATTTAAATAATATTGATCATGAAACCTATGTTGAACCATTTTTAGGTTCAGGTGTCATTTTTCTGAACAAAAGACCAGCGAAATATTCCATCATTA
>NZ_JBEPLT010000018.1:0-18678 GCF_040545385.1 Bartonella japonica | reverse complement strand
TTCTAAAACAAGACAAAGCAATGAAGATCCCTATGCAATAGTTTCTCAGAGGCAATCACCGCCCTTGCCACAAAAGCTTTCTAAAACAAGACAAAGCAATGAAGATCCCTATGCAATAATTTCTCAGAGGCAATCACCGCCCTTGCCACAAAAGCTTTCTAAAACAAGACAAAGCAATGAAGATCCCTATGCAATAGTTTCTCAGAGGCAATCACCGCCCTTGCCACAAAAGCTTTCTAAAACAAGACAAAATGAAGAATCTGTATCCGCTACAGCTGCTCCATCAAGAACACATTCAGGAGATACTTTTGGCAACAGAATGCAACACAGCTTTCTGCTAGAAGCCTATAGAGAAGAAATCCGATATTGGTGCCAAACTGTTTATAGAGACAGGCTTGTTTTAGAAGATATGCTTGATGATATTCAAAAAAATCCTGAAATAGGAGGGCAATTATCATCGAGAATTAACAAACACCCTCAATTTGTTTCAAAACTTTCTGGGAATAAAATATTAGGCATAAAAACAGGAGCACGCAAAGAAGCTGAGAAAAGTGTCCCCTCTCTGTGTGTTGCTATTCGTGGTTATACAAATACTGTAAAACAGATACAAAACTTAGAATATACAGCGAATACAGAACAAAAAAAGCAACAACAAACTAGCGCTGAAGAGGAAAGAATTGAAATCCTGCAAGAACCTCTTAATCCTGCAGAGGAAAGAGCGCCTTTCTCTTCTAAGGATCTTTTCAATAAGATTAACAAAGATCCATTTGTGCAATATTGTAAAGAAGAAGTCCATTATTGGTGCCGCATAGTTTATGGAGATCAACAAATTTTGGATCAAAGACTTGAAGAAGTGCAAAAAATCCCAGACATGGGAGAGGAACTTTCATGGCAAGTTACAAATCATCCTACGTTTTTTTCTCAGCTTGCTGGTAGAAAAACACTCGGTGTAAAAACAAGTGCACGCAAACAAGCTGAAGAAGGACTTCCTTGCTTGGGCACCGCCATCTCAGATTATGCAGACACTGTAAAACAAAAAAAAGAAGAAATTCTGCAACAGCAAGAGCAAGAAACATCTGTTAGACAATCGCAAAACTTGCAAAAACAGAAAGCCATAGGATCTCCTAAACTGTCTGAAAGCTCACCAGAAAATGTGCAGCATGAAGCTAGAGAAAATTCTAGGCAAGAAGAAAGACACTCTGCAGAAAGGCAATCTCAAGACTTTCAACAACAAAGTGTTCGTCCACGCAAAGTTAAAGACATAAAAACGGTTGCTTTGATCCACTAAGCCCTCTATAATCTTTGGCTAAAACCTGCATGAAATTTGGCTTTTCAACTGATCTCTTGGTGTGATCGACACAAAGAAATTGCACCAAGAGCTTTCCGTAAGGTTAAAGAAAATATCTCAAAAACATTCTCTGTCATCCAATTTTAGGCATTTGATAAAATAGCACTATAAAATCGATGGCACTCTCCACCTACAGGAAAGAAAAAATCTTTATAGATCATCCAAATAAGCACTTTCACAACCTATAAAATATGGAGAATACAGCAAAAATTTTTAAAACAAATTTTGAAAAAACTTGAAAGAAAGCATGCGTGGAATAAAATCACATCAAGCATTCTGTATCTCTCAAGCTAGAAGGGATGAAAAATGACACCACTTAATTCATGCAGCCATCTATAGGCAATAAATAACTATAGACAAATAAATAAGTCAGCACAAAATTTCTTTTATCCCACTTGGGACCTCAACCATAAAGAAAGAAAAAACGAAAAAACTATCAAGCAAGAAAAAACAATGCAGCAAAACATTCAACCGCATAAATCTGAAAGTGTAAAAACAATAGCTATATTCTAATATAGCATGAACAAGTTTTGATTTTTTAGCTCTTTTTCAAATAAGACTATCGCTTTTAAGCAACTTCTGAACAATCTCAATCAAAATTGTTGTCATGTCGTAATATTGAAAACTAGAAAATAGACTGACAACACCAATATCTATCTTTTATTAAGTAAAAATAATGGAACATTGTGATTTTTTCTTATTTAAGTTTTCCTTATTCTTCCCAGCACGAATACTGTTGCAAAATAGACTTTTAAAGCAGTTAGAGATATCCATTAAAAAGAGAAGAGTAAAATATAAAAGTTTACAAACATATAGAAACGACTGACAACGTATGTACCAAAATATAAGCCACCTACACGTGCAACCGCACATTCATGTGCATATATAGGCTTTCCCTATAGCCTTAAACGTTTTTAATCATTATAAATATTCTACAAAGTTAAATTTCTTTTTATAAATTTAATGTATAAAAAGGGATATTTAACAATCAAGTATAGTCTGTATTTATAAACCTATATTCTGTGACAATAAATGATAAAAGAAGAAAGGATACCATAATAGATTTAATATCCAGACAAAATAAAATAGAGTGTAAACAGAGATATAATGGTCGCTCATATGTTTCTCACACTCTTTGATTTTTTCACGACCTTCCCCATATATCTAATTTATGAGAAAACATGTTGTTTTATAAAAGCTACCATACAAGAGAAATAAGTACAATTCAAAACTCTTCATGCACTCTTATTGACAGAAGAACAAACACCAGCGTACAACATATTCTGAAATATATGACTGTACGAGCATGTTAATCAAATTGTCACAATCTAAAATGGTTTTATTTCTTTTTTCATCTTCTCTTTTTTACAACAAATTTGATATATTTTTATGATCTTGATTAAAAAAATTGCAACTGTTGCTTCAGGAACCTTGATGAGCCGCATTTTTGGCTTTATCCGTGAAATGTTGATGGCAGCAGCTCTTGGTACTGGTCCTGTTTCCGATGCGTTCAATGCAGCTTTTCGTTTTCCCAATACATTTCGCCGTTTTTTTGCTGAAGGTGCCTTTAATACAGCTTTTATTCCTCTTTTTGCAAAAAAGATTGCTGAAGATGGTCAAGAATCTGCCTGCAAATTTGCAGAAGAAGTTTTTGGTGTTCTCTTTTCGCTGCTGTTGCTTTTAACCATTACCATGGAATTCAGCATGCCTTTTTTAGTCCGAACGATCATTGCGCCAGGCTTTACAGAGGATGCCACAAAATTTAATGCTACAATTCATTTTACCGCCATTATGTTTCCCTATTTAACATGCATGTCTTTAGCAGCCATGATGGGAGGAATGCTAAATGCCTTGCGGCGCTATTTTATCGCAGCTGTTGCACCTCTTTTTTTGAATATTCTTTTGATTGGTGTGCTTGCTTATGCTTGGATATATCAGCTTGACACTTGGCATATTGGTTTAAACCTTTCTTGGGGTGTCTTAGCAGCAGGGGTTCTTCAACTCACTTTAATCGCTATTGCTTTGCGTCAAAGTGGAATGAAAATTTTCCTCCGTCGTCCCCGTTTCAGCCCCAATGTTTGTAAGCTTTTAAACTTAGCATTCCCTGCTGCCATCACGGGTGGTATTACACAAATTAATTTGCTCATTAATACCAATATTGCTTCCAGCCAATCGGGTGCTGTTTCCTCTTTGATGTATGCTGACCGTCTTTACCAATTACCACTGGGCGTCATAGCAATTGCTGTTGCGACCGTGCTTTTACCAGAATTAACAAGGGCTTTACGCAGTAAAAAAGATAAAGAAACCCATGATTTGCAAAACCGCTCTATTGAATTAACTCTGCTGTTAACCTTACCGGCATCCCTTGCCTTTTTGCTACTCTCCAGTCCCATTGTGAGTTTGCTGTTTGAACGCGGACAATTTACCAGTGAATCAACCTATTATGTTGCACAATTGCTTGAACTTTATGGACTAGGACTTCCAGCTTTTGTGTTGATCAAGGTGTTGATTCCTAATTTTTTTGCTCATGAAGATACAAAAACACCCATGATTTTCACAGGAATTTGCGTTTTTATCAATATCAGTTTTGCTTTAACGTTATTCCCCATTCTATCAGCCCGAGGTATTGTCATTGCAGAAATCACCTCTGGATGGGTTAACACCTTGTTGCTTTGTGGTGTACTTATCAAACGAGGCTATTGGAAATATGATGCACAACTCATAAAACGCATCATATGCCTGATTATCGTTACTGTTTTAAACGCAATATCTCTCTATTATCTGCTCAATATGTGTAGCTTTTTATCTTTTCCTTTATCCTCACAAGCACCATTTCTCTTGCATGCTATCACCTTAGCAGGAATAATGCTTGTGATCTTCTTAATCTATTTTAGTGCCTATTTTTTACTTGATACGCGTTCCTTTTTCCTTACCCTCAAAAATTTAAAAAAACATCTGTAATATTTTATTTGCTTTGAGAAAGCCCCTTTGTCACAAACCACAAAACCAGTAACTTTAGTTTAAGAAAGAGCTCTTCTATGGATACCTTTACACCACTTGTTTTTTCCGGCGTACAACCGAGTGGTCACTTACATCTTGGTAATTATCTTGGAGCCATTAAACATTGGGTTGAACTGCAAAAGTCTTATCATTGCCTGTATTGCGTAGTTGATATGCATGCGCTCACAGTAAATCCAGATCCACTCACCTTGATTGAATCAACCAGAGCAGTCACAGCAGCTTTTTTAGCGGCTGGGATTGATCCTCAGAAACACATTATTTTCAACCAATCTCGTGTTGTTCAACATGCTGAACTTGCATGGATTTTTAATTGTGTTGCGCGTATTGGTTGGCTCCAACGTATGACGCAATTTAAAGATAAAGCGGGCAAGGATCGTGAAAAAGCATCCCTTGGGCTCTTTGCTTATCCAAGCTTAATGGCAGCCGATATTTTACTCTACCGTGCCACACATGTTCCTGTGGGTGAAGACCAAAAACAACATGTTGAACTCACGCGTGATATTGCACAAAAATTTAATAACGACTATGCTTACCGCATTGCAGAATTAAATTTTGGTGTTTCAATGCAAATGGGTGAGGAAAAAAAACAAGGCTTTTTCCCAATACCAGAAGCACTGATAGGGGAAACAGCTATGCGTATTATGTCGTTACGTGATGGAACAAAAAAAATGTCCAAATCGGATCCTTCAGATTTTTCACGCATTAATTTGACCGATGATGCTGATCTCATTGCGAAAAAAATACGCAAAGCCAAAACGGACTCCGCCCCTCTTCCCGACAGGATATCAGACTTGGAAGGACGACCAGAAATCGATAATCTGCTTGGTATTTATGCCGCCTTTGCACAAATAAGCAAAGAAGAAGCTCTGTTAAAATTCGCAGGAAAACAATTTTCTCTTTTAAAAACAACCTTAACTGATCTTGCTGTCCATAAGCTTTCTCCAATAACACAAGAATTACGTCGGCTTCATAAAGAAAATGACTATATTGACTCCGTCTTGCGTGATGGTGCGCAGCGTGCCAACAGCTTAGCAGAAAATAATATGAAAAAAATCCGTGAGATCGTAGGTTTTTTGCACAATACATGAAGCGAGAAAACTTAAACTATAAAGAGTAGATAAAGTCCATGGTCTCTAAGAAAAAAACTTTGAAACCAGAGTGCAAGAAAAAAATTTTGGTGGTCATCGATGAAACACCAGAATGCCGACGTGCTGTTGCTTTTGCCGCACAATATGCTCAAAATAATAACAGAACATTGATATTATTTTCCGTCATTGACAATGCAGAATTTCAACATTTTCTTGGTGTAAACAACGTGATGCGAATGGAATCAATGCAAATTGCCCATAAAATGTTGAGAAAAATTGCCAATGAAGTACGTACCACGCATGCTCTTGAAACAGCCGTCATTGTCCGTGAAGGCAAAAAAATTGATGAAATTTCTAAATTGATCGACGAGGATAAGAAAATCGTGCTCATTGTTCTAGCAGCCAGTGAACACACCGAAGGACCAGGACCACTTGTTCAATTAATCGGAAATCGGGGAACAGCTTTTTCAATACCTGTCACTGTTATTCCAAGCAATCTTGCAGATGAAGATATTGAATCTATAGCCTAAAATGCAATATTTTAATATTGATGATCTTTCTAATCCTGCACAATGAAAGGAAAGTATATGTTTATTCAAACTGAAGCCACCCCCAACCCTGCAACCCTTAAATTTCTTCCAGGTCGCGTGGTACTTTCCGAGGGAGTATTAGAATTTCGTAACCGTGAAGAAGCTGCTAAAAATTCACCTTTAGCTTCTAAACTGTTTGATATTCCAAATGTTAATGGTATTTTTTTGGGCTATGATTTCATTACTGTAAGTAAAAAAGAAGGTGAATGGCAACATCTTAAACCAGTCATTTTAGGGACAATTATGGAGCATTTCCTATCTGGTGCCCCAGTTATTACCAGCAATGCAACAACACAAGCGCAAACCTACGCCCTTAATGAAGAATTTTATGCAGAAAAAGACGCTGATATCGTCTTAACAATTAAAGAACTCCTTGACACACGTATTCGCCCAGCCGTGGCCAATGATGGTGGAGATATTACTTTCCGCGGATTTGAAAATGGTATTGTTTACCTCAATATGCGAGGATCTTGCGCTGGATGTCCTTCTTCAACAGCAACACTCAAACATGGTATTGAAAATCTTTTACGCCATTTCATTCCAGAAGTTCTAGGGGTGGAAGCTATGCCGCAATAAAAAACCTCTCTATTGCACCAAAATTCATTATTGCACCAATCCATTGCACAACCATCACCCCCTATTTCACAAACAATGGCTTCCCCTTCTCCTTCGCATCACAAAAAAAAACCATAAACAATATAACGCAAAATCCACCGCACATCCCCTCCTTACCCTCACAAAAGGATCAGAAAGCCCCTCACAAAAGAATAAATGAGCAGTCTCATTCTCTTTATCAGCTCTCAATGCAGCCAACAATTCTTGCATTGAAATAGCACATAAGAAATATTTTGCATCCTTATCTTAAATGATTTTATCTATACACAAATTCCTCTTATAACATGCAAGGGAATTGTTTTGATTACTTCATAAAAAAGAACTTGCAATGAGAGAACCTTTTTTATTCATATTTCTCATTTACTACACAAATAATACGCAAAATAATGAATGATCATTATAAATCAATTTATTGTTAAAGAAAGAAAGTTTTTTATCCCCCTCCTCTGCCACCTAAGCTTTTTTAACGAATTCCGACTTTAAGCCCATTTGACCAATCCCAGGAATTTTACAGTCAATATTATGATCTCCATCAACCAGACGAATATTCTTCACCTTTGTACCACTCTTTAAAACGGATGAAGTACCTTTGACTTTAAGATCTTTCATCACGATAACACTATCCCCATTCGTTAATACCTGCCCATTGGCATCATAAACAATATCAGAAGGAGAAGGATCTTCGTTCTTTTGTGCCCACTCATGTGCGCATTCAGGACATACAAAATTTTCACCATCTTCATAAGTATAGAGTCCACCACAGTGAGGACATTTGGGATACTGGTTCATACATTCCCTCTTTTGTTCAAGAAAAAACATTCATACAAGTGGTCATAGAGCAAGAAGTGCAAATTGTCTATGATTTAGAAAAAATACTGAACCTATACAGCGCGCGCTCTTAGAATTTTTAGATACAAAGTCATTATGCATGACCTTATATTGTTTTATAAAGATAATTTACTGTTTTGTATATTGCATGAGCGTCCCGAATACGGAAGTTTTTTTCATTTTCCTTTTATTATGGATCAATCAAAACCATTCCCTTGTACATTAATTATAAGTGAGATCAGTGCATGGATAAGAATTGTTTGAAATAAGTAAAAATACCTCTTATTATGAACTGTCTCAATGCAAAAGTTATCAAACAACATTGGAATTTTGCACATAGAATGAGAGCACCGAATTTTAGAAGCAAGAGCAACACTTTTAAAATACCAACACCAAAACATTCTTAAAAAAAAATGCCTTCATAAAACACTCATTCAGCAAAAGAGTAAAAAACAAATCAATTTGATCTACCTTTATGAAAACAGTCTAACAATCCACTCTATTCACTTCACCATCAGCTATTTCACCATCAACTATTAGAGATGCGAGAGCATCTTTTTGGAAAGTTTCTGCAATCATTATTTCTGTTGTGATAAGAAGGCTTGCAATAAAAGAAATATTCTGAAGAGCAGAACGCACAACCTTCACAGGGTCAACAATTCCCAAAGCAATCAAATCACCAAATTCACCCGTTGCAGTGTTGTAACCAAAGGTATCCGTATTATTTTCCAATACCTTTCCAACAATAATCGCTGCTTCTTCACCAGCATTTGTCACAATTTTTGATTCACCAGCATTTGTCGTAATTTGACGCGCTGGTGCTTACTGTGCCCGACAAACGATAGAAAATACCCCGCTTGGTGCCAAAGAAAATCTATAATATAGAAAAGCGCATAAAAAAAACGGACCAAATTGGTCCGTTTCCTTTTATCTTTATAAAAGGGCTTAGAAATCCATTCCGCCCATTCCACCCATTCCGCCACCAGGCATTGGAGGCATTGGAGTATCTTTCTTTGGAGTTTCTGCAACCATAGCTTCTGTTGTGATAAGAAGGCTTGCAATAGAAGCAGCATTCTGAAGAGCAGAACGCACAACCTTCACAGGGTCAACAATTCCCAAAGCAATCAAATCACCAAATTCACCCGTTGCAGTGTTGTAACCAAAGGTATCCGTATTATTTTCCAATACCTTTCCAACAATAATCGCTGCTTCTTCACCAGCATTTGTCGCAATTTGACGCGCTGGTGCTTGCAAAGCCCTACGAACGATACTAATTCCTGCCTCTTGGTCAGGGTTGTTTCCTTTAACAGTCAAAGCACTTGCCGCACGCAACAACGCAGTCCCACCACCAGCAACAATACCTTCTTCAACTGCAGCACGTGTTGCATTCAAAGCATCATCAACACGGTCTTTCTTTTCTTTCACTTCAACTTCTGTAGCACCACCAACACGAATAACAGCGACACCTCCAGCAAGTTTAGCAAGTCTTTCTTGCAATTTTTCTCGGTCATAGTCAGAAGTGGTTTCTTCAATCTGCGCTTTAATTTGGCTTACGCGTGCATTAATTTCAGCCTTTTGTCCAGCACCATCAATAATCGTTGTGTTTTCTTTAGAAATATTGACTTTCTTTGCACGTCCCAGCATATCCAAAGTGACATTTTCAAGTTTAATGCCAACATCTTCAGAAATAACCTGACCGGATGTCAAGATTGCAATATCCTCAAGCATTGCTTTACGACGATCACCAAATCCTGGAGCTTTCACAGCAGCAATTTTCAAACCACCGCGCAACTTATTGACAACGAGCGTTGCCAAAGCTTCGCCTTCCACATCTTCAGCAATAATAAGAAGCGGTTTGCCAGATTGAACAACAGCTTCAAGCACTGGAAGAAGAGATTGTAAATTAGACAATTTCTTTTCATGAATGAGGATGTAAGGATCGTCGAGATCAGCCACCATTTTATCAGCATTTGTGACAAAGTAAGGAGAAAGATATCCACGATCGAACTGCATTCCTTCCACAACTTCGAGTTCCGTTTCAGCAGTTTTTGCTTCTTCCACGGTAATGACACCTTCATTGCCAACTTTTTCCATGGCATCAGCAATCATCTTACCGATTTCTTCAGCGCCATTAGCGGAAATAGTTCCCACTTGTGCAATTTCTGCTGAAGTTTGGATTTTTTTTGCTTTTTTGAAGAGATTTGCGACCACTTCATCAACAGCAGCATCGATCCCACGTTTAAGATCCATTGGGTTCATGCCCGCAGCAACAGCTTTTACGCCTTCTTGTACGATAGCTTGTCCCAAAACAGTTGCAGTTGTTGTTCCATCACCAGCAATATCATTCGTTTTGGAAGCAACTTCGCGCAACATTTGTGCGCCCATATTTTCAAACTTATCTTCGAGTTCGATTTCCTTTGCAACAGATACACCATCTTTTGTGATGCGAGGAGCACCAAATGATTTATCGATCACTACATTACGACCTTTAGGGCCCAAAGTTACCTTAACAGCGTTAGCAAGGATATCGACACCGCGCAATAAACGCTCACGCGCTTCACGGCCAAACTTGACTTCTTTAGCAGCCATTTAATTTCTCCTTGGAGTTATCTCAAATAATACAAAATGAAAAATTGAAAGACTAAATTAGCCCAAAATTCCCATAATGTCAGATTCTTTCATGATTAAGAGGTCTTCCCCATTAATCTTCACTTCGGTTCCAGACCATTTCCCAAACAAGATACGATCCCCTGTTTTGACTTCTAAAGGCACGCGCTTTCCGTTATCATCGAGAGCGCCATTACCAACAGCAATAATTTCACCTTCTTGAGGTTTTTCTTTTGCTGTATCAGGGATGATTATCCCACCAGCAGTTTTACTTTCAGATTCAACCCGACGAACAACGACACGATCGTGAAGTGGGCGGAATTGTATATTAGCCATGTTTAAATCCTTAAAACTTAATATAACCGAATTAATCTTAAGTTCTTGCTAGCACTCTCTAACAACGAGTGCTAAAACCTCCTAAGATATAAAGGCCCTACTTCTCAATGTCAAGGATTGCACTAAAATAATTTATCTCTTGAAACTACAAAGTCTTGCCTCTTTTTTCTATTTTGCGTTATCTATCTTTTATTAACCCGTGAACATAAAAGGATCTTAACATGGTTGAAACACGACAGGAAACGGATAGCTTTGGAACTATTTCGGTACGTAAAGACCGTTATTGGGGTGCACAAACTGAACGTTCTCTGCATAATTTTAATATTGGCAGTGAAAAACAACCCCTTACCATCATTTATGCCTTAAGTCTTATTAAAAAGGCTGCAGCTGTTGTTAATATGGAAAAAGGAAAGCTCCCACAAAACATCGGGCAAGCAATTATTACAGCAGCTGACGAAGTGCTCTCAGGTGCCTTCGATACGCATTTTCCCCTTTCTGTTTGGCAAACGGGTTCTGGCACGCAAAGCAATATGAATGTCAATGAAGTGATCGCCAACCATGCCTGCATGCTTTTGGGAGGAAAACTAGGCAGTAAAACACCTGTTCATCCCAATGACCATGTCAATATGAGCCAATCATCAAACGATTCTTTTCCCACAGCGCTTCACATTGCCACCACACTGCAAACATACCAACATTTATTTCCTATTCTTGAAGCCCTGATTTCCACTTTAAGAAAAAAAGAAGAAGAATTTTCCGATATTATTAAAATCGGACGAACCCACACGCAAGATGCAACTCCTTTAACTTTAGCACAAGAATTTTCAGGCTACCGCGCCGCATTAGAAGCCAATCGCCAACGTATCGAAACGGCACTTCTCGATGTACAAATGCTTGCCCAAGGAGGAACAGCAGTTGGAACAGGACTCAATGCGCCGAAAGGTTTTGATGTTGCCTTTGCACAAACAATCAGCGACTTCACAGGGATAAGCTTTAAGACTGCCAGCAATAAATTTGAGGCACTTGCCCATCATGGTGCCCTTGCACATTTCCATGGAAGTCTCAATGCATTAGCTGCCGATTTATTTAAAATCGCCAATGACATTCGGTTTTTAGGATCGGGACCACGTTCAGGATTAGGAGAACTAAGCTTGCCTGAAAATGAACCAGGATCTTCTATTATGCCAGGCAAGGTTAATCCTACTCAATGTGAAGCAATGACAATGGTTGCCTGCCAAGTCTTTGGCAACCACACCAGTGTGACATTTGCGGCAAGCCAAGGGCATTTTGAGCTCAATGTTTATAAACCTGTTATTGGTTATAATGTTTTGCAATCCATTACGCTTCTTGGTGATTGCATGCGTTCTTTTGATCTCCACTGCCTTCAAGGCTTAAGTGCTAATCGAATCCATATTCATTCTCTCATGGAGCGCTCTTTAATGCTTGTGACAGCACTTGCGCCGGAAATTGGCTATGAAAAAGCTGCCGAAATTGCCAAAGCAGCGCATAAAAATGATACAACTTTACGCGTTGAAGCATTAAAAGCGGGAGTTTCCGGAGAAGATTATGACCGGCTGGTTGATCCTAAAAAGATGATCCACCCTCAATAAGCGCATAAACAACGCACAATAGATTTCTTGAAGACAAGATTTCTTGAAGACAGAGCTTAAAAATATCGGACCATTCCGCGGTCCGATTGTTCTTGTGCATGAAACAATTTGTGCTCTTCTTTTACAAAGATAAGTGGAATACCACTGCATGCAAAACAGAGAGAATTTCTAGACATATTACGGAATCTTAAACATATTCATGCAGAGAGCTTGCATATCGCTCAGAATAAAGCTGTAAAATTGCTCTCACCATTCCTTCCCCCAATAAACGCACCACGAACCGTGCTCTATTCTCGAAAAAATACGGATACTTTGCTTTGTGCTCATGCTCTGATCAAAAAGATCACAATAGGTAAAATCATCTACTTTTCAATGCAAAATCTAGAAATTTGCGTGCCTACTTGAGGTAAATGCACACACAACTACAACTGTAATCATACAAGATTCGGCGTCTTTATTCCCTCATAATCAAGATTGCAACACTCCCCCGTAATCATAACATAACGCGTAAAAACGCCCATATCCACGCCAATGGTATTGAACAATTGCAACTATTTTCCCTATCATCGCAAAGAGATTTAACCAAAATAACACAACCCATAAACTATCCTTTTCGCGGATATGATGAGATGTGCAAACTTTTTCGCAGATATAGTGAGAGCCTGTTCCAAAACTTTCTTCACTACAAAAGATTACTTTTCCAGAATCCAAAAGCAATCCCCAAAACGTCTACCCCGTTGGTGTTTCAAAACAATTTACCCTTTTTCTCAGCGACCAGATCCATAGCACACGCTGTTGACAGAGCTCTACACAATAGCTGACGATCCTTTTTAATCAGACACGTGTATATTTAACCACATCGCCAACGCTAAAAAATGCCTTATGTAATATAAAAATGCTTTATGTAATAATATCGGGATGTTCACGACCTAATTGCTGTTGTAGATTCAACAATTTCAGTATCGCCTTTTGTAAAGGTTGGAGAACTTCTTGCGGCGCTTGATGATGTTTGCGTGAATCCCCTTCATACTGCTCAAAATAAAGCCGTAAAGTTGCTCCCACCGTTCCTGTCCCTGATAAACGCACCACAAACCGTGCTCCATTTTCGAAAAAAATACGAATACCTTGCTTTGTGCTTATGCTTTGATCAACAGGATCGCAATAGATAAAATCATCTGCTTTTTCGACACGAAATCCAGAAATTTGCGTGCCCGTTTGGGGTAAATGTGTACGCAATTGTTCGATGATCGCATAAGCTTTTGATGTTTCCACTTCCTCATAATCATAACGTAACGTGTAAAAACGTCCATATTGACTCCAATGGTGTTGAACGATTTGTGCAACAGTTTTCCCTGTCACAGCTAAAAGGTTTAACCAAAATAACACAGCCCATAAACCGTCCTTTTCGCGGATATGGTGAGAGCCTGTTCCAAAACTTTCTTCACCACAAAAGGTTACTTTTCCAGCATCCAAAAGCGATCCAAAAAACTTCCACCCCGTTGGTGTTTCAAAACAATTTAATCCTTTTTTCTCAGCAACCAGATCCACTGCACGTGCTGTTGGCATAGAGCGAGCAATCCCCACAATACCTTGACGATACCCTTTAATCAGGTGTGCATGTTCAACCATAATAGCCAAAGAATCAGAAGGTGTGATAAACTGCTTACGGCCAATAATGAAATTACGATCCCCATCACCATCAGACGCCGCTCCAAGATCAGGCCCTTGATCTGACATTAACAAATCATAAAGCCCCTTAGCATAAACCAAATTAGGATCAGGATGCCCTCCTCCAAAATCTGGTAAGGGCGTCCCATTGACCACCGTTCCTTCAGAAAATCCTAAACATTTCTCAAAAATTTCATGGGCATATGGTCCTGTTACCGCATGCAATGCATCAAATCGTAAAGTAAGGCCTTCTGTTACGGCTTTAGCAATGCAATCAAAGTCAAATATTTCCTGCATCAAAGCGACATAATCTGCAACAGGATCAATGATATCAACCCGCATAGATCCTATAAAAGATGAGCTTTCTTTCTCTAAATCAATATCTGGAGACTCAAAAATTTTATAACAAGAAAGACCTTGTGAGGTTGCAAAAATAGCTTCACACAAAGAATCGGGAGCAGGTCCACCATTAGAAATATTGTATTTGATCCCACAATCCCCATTGAAACCACCAGGATTGTGACTTGCCGAAAGAATAAGTCCACCATGAGCATGATATTTGCGAATAAGATGCGAAACAGCAGGAGTGGAAAGAATACCCCCTCTTCCTACTTTAACACAAGCAACACCATGAGCTGCCGCCATTTTCAACACAATCTGCAGAAGAGTACGGTTAAAATAGCGTCCATCACCCCCAAGAATCAGTAATTTTCCTTCAAGAGATCCAATATTATTAAAAAGGGACTGTATAAAATTTTCAACATAATGAGGCTGTTGAAAAATCGACACTTTTTTACGTAAACCAGACGTCCCCGGTTTTTGATCCTCAAAAGCCGTGGTTAAAACTGTCTTTATCATCGTAAAAATGCCTTTATATTATTCTACTTAATTTATATTATTCTACTTAACTTTAAGATGAATAGTGGTTAAAGTCGACTATTAATTCTGCTTAATGCAACAATGAAATATTTGTACACTTCAACGAAAGAAGAAGGTTTATTTCCTCTTAAATATGCTTTTAAATATAAAGGCTGTTTGAAAATGCAATTTTAATAAAGATAGGAGCATACTATGATGAGAAAAACAGTTCCCAACGCGACTTTCCATACGCGTATCCATGATGAATCAATAGGCGGAGATAATCCTTATCGGTGGCAAGAAGTTGACAGCGATACATACTTCAAAGGAAAGCGGGTTATTCTTTTTTCTCTTCCTGGAGCTTTTACCCCTACTTGCTCAACCTTTCAGTTACCTGATTTTGAAAAACTCTATGATGAATTTAAGAAGCTTGGCATTGATGAAATTTACTGCCTTTCCGTTAATGATGCCTTTGTCATGAACGCTTGGGGAAAAGCGCAAGGTATTAAGAATGTGAAACTAATTCCTGATGGGTCGGGTGAATTCACACGAAAAATGGGCATGCTTGTTGCCAAAGACAATCTCGGTTTTGGCATGCGCTCATGGCGTTATGCAGCTGTGATTAGCGATGGTGTTATTGAACAATGGTTTGAAGAAAAAGGTTATTGCGACAATTCTACGTCAGACCCTTATGAAGTTTCTTCACCACAAAATGTTTTAAAAACCCTACAAAGCTTATCATAAACCAAATTCATATATTTAAACAACACAAACTTCTCGACACAAACTTCTCGACAAAAAGAGATTTGTGTCGTTTTTTTATGTTTTTTATTGAAAAGCACTTACAAAATATTTGCATCATGAAATGTTTTTACCATGAAGACGTTGCCAACTAATCCACTATAGCCCCCCATAAACGGTTACTACAAGCAGCTTTTTATCATCATTGATGATATCAAAATCGATGCTGCCTCAAAAATAAATTCCGCAGAATATCCGTGTTCCTATCCTATCAATAGGTTCACCTTAATGTCGTCTTGACAACAATCATCTCAAAAAAACGTATAATATTACGACACAAACCAACAGATTAATTCTGATACGGTTTTTATAATTGCTCCCTTATTTTATTTTTTAGATCATTTTCTTGGAGAATATAAGGTTTTTATTTTGATTACGAAGGCTTTTGCGCGTTTTGAATTGCCAAAATATTTTGTACCGTTTTAACCAATAATTCTTCATCAACCGTTATTTGTGCCGGTCTGCTTTCACGCCATGTTTGATTATCCTTAATCTCATGAGACAAACGTGCACCTTCAATCAAATCTTTGATCTGTACTTTTCCCTCTTGGCGTTCTTGTGAACCTTGGATCACCACACAAGGTGCTTTACGACGATCTGCATATTTCATCTGCGCTTTCATTCCCGATGTCCCCAAATAGAGTTCAGCACGAATTCCTGCATGACGCAATTGCATAACCATTTTTTGAGTCTGTGCAACAATTTCTGGTTCTTTATCCATCATCAGCACCACAACAGGTCCGGTTTTTTCTTTTACAGGCAATTTTTCAAGATTTTGCAAAGCTGCTATCAAACGTGAGATACCAATTGAAAACCCTGTTGCTGGAATATTTTCACCACGAAAGCGTGCAACCAACCCATCATAGCGCCCCCCACCACCAACAGATCCAAAAACAACCTTTTGTCCCTCATCATTGAAAACATCAAAAAGCAATGTCGCCTCAAAAACAGGTCCCGTATAATATTCCAATCCCCTTACCACAGATGGATCAATTTTAATGCGATTCTGAGCACCATTTGCGGTAAAGATTTTCTGCATTTCCTCAAGTTCACGAATCCCTTCCAGTCCCTGGGGATCATGATGAATGACACCTCTAAGAGCATCAAGTGTCTCCTCTGCCGTTTCAGCTTCTGCTGTCAACAATGCAAGAATACAATCGATCTCTTTGTCCTTCAGCTCTGCTCCTTTTGTAAAATCACCACTTTCATCTAAACGCCCCTTTCCCAAAAGCAAACGCACCCCCTCAAGACCAAATTTATCAAGTTTATCAATTGCTCTTAAAACAGTTAAACGCTTTTCAACCTGCTCATTTCCCCCCAATCCAATCAACGCCAAAACACTTTCCAGAATTTTTCGGTTATTAAGACGAATAACATAATCATGATGCTGAATTCCTAATTTTTCCAAACTATCGGCCGCCATCATGCAAATTTCAGCATCTGCGGCAACGGTTGGTGCTCCAACAATATCAGCATCCAATTGCATAAACTGGCGAAATCGCCCTGGTCCCGGTTTTTCATTGCGGAAAACAAAGCCAAAACGATAACTTCGATAAGGCTTTGGCAAAACCTCAAAATTTTCTGCAAAATAACGAGCAAGAGGTGCAGTGAGATCATAACGCAAAGACATCCATTGCTCATCATCATCCTGTAATGAAAAGACCCCAGCATTGGGGCGATCTGAGTCAGGTAAAAACTTGCCCAATACATCCGTATATTCGAAAATTGGTGTTTCAAGTGCTTCAAAACCGTAAAGCTCATAAACTTCACGAATCTGAGCAATCATAGTTTCAGCTGCATATAATTGTGCACTTGTGCGATCAATAAAACCACGAGGTAAACGAGCTTTGGTTTTTTCTTGTTTCGATGACATATTATTCTCTAGCAACAATTTGTGTTTATGGATAACAGGTGTCTTATCTTATAGAAACAAACGCTGCAATGACTTTATCAACCTGAGCTGTCTCATCCAATCCCTACACCATTTTGCTTGACCAAGGAAATACAACTACTTTTGAAATAATCCGCTAAAAATACTGACATTTTCAATATCAAGACATACCTCCTATCTTCATATTATGAGAGATCCCTATGATTGTTTTTCACCTTTTTCTAAGAAGTAAGTATTTTTCACGTTGTTGATTAAAAAGTTGATTTAAAATGATACCCACCTCAGCTCAAATATACCTCCTCATGCTCACATGCGCCCTCCAAAGCATAGAACGCTTAAACAATTCTCTCTAAAGCCTGTTTCTTACAATCCCAACATTCTTCCCTCTCAGTTTCCTTTCTCCAAAAAACTTTCTCGTGCATTTTACATCCCTCTTCTGACCTAAAATGGAATACCAATAAATGTCCTTTAAAAAGATTAAAGAATAGCTATTGCTTTTGAATAATCCGCGACATTTCGACCAGCAATTGCTTTTCAATAAATTGAAAAAGCACTCTATAAGAACGTCTCAGAGTGATCACATAGATAAAATCCTCAAAGTATAAGAGATAAAATCCTCAAGGTATAAGAGTGCTTTTAGCCTGCTTTGCAAAGTTATTGATAACCATTTTTAAATCAGCAACATTTCGACCAGCATCTGTAATTGACCTTGAAATGGAAGGAACAATATTCCGCCACAGACTTTGAGGAAACTGCTGTGTAAGCTGTGTGATTGTTCCCCCTTGCGCACCAATACCAGGAACAAGAAACAGGCTATTTTTTAACTGCTCGATAGTGTCTTTTGATTCACACCCCAATGTTGCTCCAATGACCGCGCCTATGGGACCAACGGAGTGATGTTTGCTTAAAGACTGGCTGTTATAGTCACAAATACGCTGAGCCAAATGCGCAGAAAGTGTTTGATCACCGATACGTGCATTTTGAATATGCTTCCCTTCTGGATTAGAAGATTGAACAACCACAAAAACCGCTGTTTCTGTTTCTTCGGCAATTCTTATTAAGGGCAAGAGAGCATCAAAACCAAGAAAAGCGTTCACGGTTATGGCATCTGCTTTGAATGCACTGCTCGAACCAAGCCAAGCTTTACCATAAGCCTCAATGGTCGAACCAATATCCCCCCTTTTGGCATCAGCAATAACCAATATCCCCTGTTCCTGTGCATTTTCAATAAGTTCTTTGAGAACTTGAAGACCTTCAACACCATATAATTCAAAAAACGCGACTTGCGGCTTTATAATACCCACATTTCCCACAATCGCTGCGAGAAGAATATCACAAAAGTCTTTTAGCCCTTTATAATCACAGCTTAAATTCCACGACTGCAAAACTTTATGGCTAGGGTCAAAACCGATACAAA
>NZ_JBEPLT010000017.1:0-23138 GCF_040545385.1 Bartonella japonica | reverse complement strand
GGTTACACCAGAGGTGCCCTTAGAGAAGCCAGAGGTTGCTGAGAAGGTTACACCAGAGGTGCCCTTAGAGACACCAGAGGTTGCTGAGAAGGTTACACCAGAGGTGCCCTTAGAGAAGCCAGAGGTTGCTGAGAAGGTTACACCAGAGGTGCCCTTAGAGACACCAGAGGTTGCTGAGAAGATTATGCCAGAGGTGCCCTTAGAGAAGTCAGAGGTTGTTGAGAAGGTTACGCCAGAGGTGCCCTTAGAGAAGTCAGAGGTTGCTGAGAAGGTTACACCAGAGGTGCCCTTAGAGAAGTCAGAGGTTGCTGAGAAGGTTACGCCAGAGGTGCCCTTAGAGAAGAAAAAACAGAAAGAAGTAACCTCATTGCAAAAATTAGTTCCAACGTTACAAAAAGGGTCTGTAGAGAAAGAGAAAATATTCCAGAATTCTCCCAAAATTGTACTTCCAGAAAAATCTCTTCTTCCACATTTAAAACCAAAACCTGATAAACAATCTGCACTCCAAAACGCACAAGCTAAGAAAAATTCCCAAACAACTGATCAAACCATTGAAGATATTTTGGCAATGGAAGAAAATGATCTGCTCAATCGTGCGCGTACGCAAGGAGGGGGAGCAAAGCGTTCTCATACACCAGAAGCTTTGGGGGCAAGAAAAAAAATTTCAGATACCACAAAAATGGCACAAACGTTGGTCAGTATAGTGGGGGGGTGTATTCAGAAAAAGCTTAGACTTGTTGCTCTTGGTGGAGATTTAAAAAATCGTCCGGTGGTGCGTTTGCGGTTTTACCTAGATCGTGAAGGAATGGTTATGGGAGATCCAATCGTTGACGTATTAAGTGGTGCTGAGAGTCAGCAAACTATTATGATAAGGCAGGTCTATGCAGCGGTTTTTTCATGCCAGCCTTATACAGAGCTTCCACGCGATCAGTATGATTTGTGGGGGCAAGGCTTTGATTTTAATGTTGATCCCCTTCAAGAAGCGATACGGTAAAATAGAAAACATTTATTCCGCCCGATGAAAGGAAGCAGAGCTATGATAGTTACGACGAGATACACATTTTTTTCTTGGCTTATTGTCACTTGCTGTTTGTGGCTTTCGAGTTTTTCATCTGTTCATGCACAGTTGAAAGGTACTATTTCTACGGCTGATTTTAATCCTATTCCCATTGCAATTCCAGATTTTATTTCTAATGATTCGATTGGATTAAAAATAGCGGCTGTGGTTACCGATGATCTTGAAAGATCGGGACTTTTTTTACCTCTCGATAAGAAATCCTTTTGGGAAAAAATCTCCAATCCTAACAAACAGCCAAATTTTTCTCATTGGAAAAAAATAAAAGCGCAAGGTTTGGTTACGGGGCAAGTTATAAGAGAAATGGATGGACGATTGAGAGTCGATTTTCGCTTATGGGATGTCTTTGGACAGCGTCAACTCATAGGACGGCGTTTTTATACAGCTACAGAACGCTGGCGGCGTGTTGCACATATGATCGCAGATCAAATTTATCGTGAGATGACCGGAGAAAGTGGTTATTTTGATACACGGATTGTTTTTATAGATGAAACAGGACCCCAGGATGCACGTATCAAACGCTTAGCAATTATGGATCAAGATGGAGCAAATTTGATCTATATTTCCGATGGCAGTGAGTTGGTACTGACACCACGGTTTTCACCAAAACGACAAGAAATCGCATATATGGCTTACGAGAACAATAAAATACCTCATGTTTATCTTCAGCAAATTGAAATGGGGCAAAGGGAATTAATCGGCACCTTTAACAATATGACAATTGCTCCGCGTTTTTCTTCTGATGGGCAAAAAGTGATTATGAGCTTGTTGCAAAATGATGGAAGTGCAAATCTTTACACGATGGATCTACGTACCCGCACAATGACAAGGCTTACAACAACTTCAGCCATTGACACTTCAGCTTCTTATTCGCCTGATGGAACACAAATTGTCTTTTCATCAGACCGAAGCGGAAAACCACAACTTTACACAATGAATGCCGATGGTAGCAATGTGCAGCGAATTTCTTCAAAAGAGGGAAGTTATTCTACACCCATTTGGTCACCACGTGGTGATTATATCGCTTTTACAAAACAATTAGATGGACAGTTCTCTATTGGTGTTATGCGCCCTGATGGACAAGGAGAACGGATTTTAACCACAGGATTTCACAATGAAGGACCAGCTTGGGCCCCTAATGGTCGTGTGCTGATGTTTTTCCGAAAAAATCCGGGGATGGGACCAAAACTTTATACGATTGACATTACTGGGCGCAATGAACGTCTCTTGCCAACGCCCAATGATGCTTCTGATCCTGCATGGTCACCATTGCTCGCTATACAGTAAAATACGCTGCTTGATAAAAACAAACAAATGGGTTCTCATGAAGAAAAAGTATAACGACAGATATATTGGAAAATTGGAAAGAGGATTGTTGCATTTCCAACTGATTTGTTTCAATACATTATAAACTTTATATCTTATACACTGTCGTTTTGAAATCATAAAATTGAGAGAAAATCCCTTAGAAAATAATCCCTCAAAAAAAATGAAGAGAAAACTTTTATGTTTTTTATTAAATATGTTGAGAATATACAAGAGAAGTTTTGCCATTGCAGTGTAGTAATTTAATAGCAATACATTGATTTATAACGATAATTTACTGTTTTCATATTGAATTAAAAGCCCTGAATATTGTAAGATTTGCTCACTTCAAACCCATTTATTTTGAATCAATCAAAATGACTCATTTTCACACCATAATCGGGACGGCTGTGTGGGTAATTGTATAGGAAAAGATTAAAAATGCTTCTTATGAATCGTCTTCATGCAAGAGCTGTAGTCATATTGGGAGCTGGAAAACAGAATGATGGTGCCAGTTTGCTCCCTCATAAGCGTGAAGATGGTGTGCACAATGGCTTTTACGCTATATTATTTACAGCTGTTGTCGCAAAATGAACTTGGGAGCATTGAGAGATCTATCTTTAAAACAAATCCGTGAAACTGCAACCCAATGGCGTTCTATTTTACGTGATTGGGGCGTTGACTTTTAAAGAAGATAAACGCCTCATGAAGTAAAGAATGCTATTGGGTTTGCTCATTGTGTATTTTTTTATTTACGCTGTGGTAGATCAAAACATGTTGCAACTTTAGCATCGAGGTGTTTTAGGGGTTGGTTTGGTTGTGTCTAAAATGGAAATACAGCAAATCTTAATACTCCTCCAATACCACAAAAAAACGATGATTATGCAGGTCTCTCATGCTCATCATTCGCCTTAGATGGAATCGAAGTAAGAATTATTGCTGCGAACACAATTGCAGACGAGAAAAATAAAAAAATTGAGTGATAAAGACTAGTATGCTTTTTGTATTCGTATTTTTCTTCATGGCATTATTATTTTTATTGCGCAGGTAGAGTTTTAAGAAAAACATGTTTTTCAATTTATCCGAATAAATGAGAAAAGGATGTCTTCAAAATCCGCTTCTTTAGCTTCGGGTTATGACAAAAAATCTTGGGGACAACCCTTTTTTAAAAAAAAAGAAAGAGTCTACGGACTCTTTCTTATATATTTTGTATTTTAAATTTATTATTTAATTGTCTTTTAAAACATTCTCTTCATCTGTGGAAGGAGATGGTTCATCTGTGGAAGGAGATGGTTCATCTGTGGAAGGAGATGGTTCATCTGTGGAAGGAGATGGTTCATCTGTGGAAGGAGATGGTTGTGAGAAAAACATTTCATTATCTGCTTGGAGTACATTTTGACAATTTTTAGATTTTTTATCAGCTTTTCCTGAGCGAAAACACTTTTCTCCCCACTCGTTTCTCAATTTCTCATCTTTTTTAAATTCTTCAACGCTGTAGGTTTTTTCACAGCTTGCTACAAATAACGCTATGATACTTAATAAAACAACTTTTTTCATTTTTCCCCTTTCTTGGATATATTAAATAGCCATTTTTCTGCTGTTTTAAGATATTTTTGTTGTCGTTATATCATCAGAAGAAAAAAAGCAAATTTTCATGCAAAAGAGAAAAAGTAGATTAGGAACGTTGTTGTTCCACTATTCGTTGATAAGAATGTTATAACAGAAAATACTCTTAAGCCAAAAAGATCTAAGAATATTGTAATAGTAAGTATTATTTTTCATAAAATAGAGAACTATAAAAGAACTAATCTCTCTTTACTTGTTTGTATTTTGGGCACTGACTTCCTCTCTTTCATTTATGTTACTTCTTACATCAAATGATAGTCAATATAATCAGAAAGTAACCAATGAGAGGACTTTGCTCTATGCGGATTTCTCATTTAAGATGTAAAATGGCTAGATATTCTTATGAATCAGTATATTAGTCTTTATAGCCTATGGTAGAATAAAGAACTGTACGCTTGTCTATAGAGTGAGTGAATTATGTTTATCTATAGAGAGTGAACATCAAAAGAGGCTCTCATGAAAAGAGAGCACACATAGTGATGATTTTGTAGAGATTATACCGATAGTTTTGCCAAAATTTCATCGCTGACATCAAAATTGGCATAAACATTTTGCACATCATCATCTTCTTCTAAGGTTGCAATAAGCCGTAAAACGGATACAGCTTTCTCTTCATCTATTGGTGCAAGAGTTGTTGCTTTCCAAATAGTTTTGATTGATTCTGCTTCACCAAGTTTTGCTTCAAGTATTTTAGAAACTTCACCAATATTTTCAAATGCGCAGATAATATGGTGTTCTGTTTCATCTGATTGTACATCTTCAGCTCCAGCTTCGATTGCTGCTTCCATGATGTTGTCTGCTGTTCCTGCTTCTGGCTTATAGATTATCTCACCGATCCGATGAAACATGAAGCTCACAGAACCAGTTTCTCCTAGAGCTCCACCTGATTTTGTAAAAGCAGCTCGCACGTTGGAAGCAGTACGGTTGCGGTTATCGGTTAAAGCTTCCACAATAACTGCAACACCCCCTGGACCATATCCCTCATAGCGCACTTCATCATAATGTTCTACATCATTGCCTGATGCTTTTTTAATTGCGCGTTCAATATTATCTTTTGGCATCGATTGTGCTTTAGCATTCTGAACAGCAAGCCTTAAGCGTGGATTCATCGCTGGATCAGGAGCACCTTGTTTTGCTGCAACTGTAATTTCTCGTGCAAGCTTGGAAAATATTTTTGAGCGCATTGCATCTTGACGCCCTTTACGGTGCATAATATTTTTAAATTGTGAATGGCCTGCCATAGTCTTCCTTCCAGTTTGAGGGCTTTCCTTTCAATTGGGAATCCTTAAATTTAAGGCAATAAAACACAGATTCCACCAGAATTGAATGCGCCACAGTATAAGGTGAAGTGATCAAACAAATTCCTTATAAGAAAATTCACCTGAAAGGTAAAGAGACTCTCTTGAGGATCATTAAAAGACACCTCTCTTGTCGTACATCAAAAATCAGGCTATAACAGAATGTAATTTCATGGCAAAAATGGTTTATTCCCTAAAATGGTTTATTCCATGTCTCACTCTCTTATAAAGTGGGTAAAGAGTGCCTAACGTATAAAAAGACACCAGTGCTCCAAAGTGGGCAATAATCAGCCTTAAAAAGAGGCAAATTAAGAGGATATTATAGAGATGGCAACGCAACTTTTGATGCCCAAAGCTACAGCTGTTTGGTTGGTTGATAACACAGCTCTTTCTTTTGATCAAATTGCAGAGTTTTGTAAATTGCATGTGTTAGAAGTGAAAGCTATTGCTGATGGTGAAGCTGCTCATGGTATCAAGGGGTTAAACCCTATTAGTTCTGGACAATTGACACGCAGTGAAATTGCACGGGTAGAGGCTGATAAAACTGCGCGCTTAAAAATTTCCGAGTCTAGGGTTCATATCCCAGAAAAAAAACGTAAAGGGGCACGTTATATCCCCCTTTCTCGGCGCCAAGATCGTCCTAATGGTATCTTGTGGTTGGTGATGAACCATCCCGAATTGAAAGATGCACAAATTGCACGCCTCATCGGAACAACAAAAGCAACAATTGAACAAATTCGCATGAGGACCCATTGGAATAGTGCTAATTTGGTTCCTCTTGATCCTGTAGGATTGGGATTATGTTCACAAATTGATTTCGATTTAGAACTCCAGCGCGCTGCAAAAAATCGTCCTGTTTCTGCAGAGGGAGATATGTCTTTGCTTCCAGCTTCAGTGACGGAAAATATTGCTTTCGACGAAGAGGAAAGCGAGGATCATCTTAATAAGAATTTTGATGCCGATAAAGTTTTTGCAAAATTAAACGCTTTGCAAAAAAAACAACAGGATGATGCAGAAACAGAATAATGTACGATTATGACAAAAAAAAGCGCAGTTTCTCGTGTGTATCAGAAGCTGCACGTGAAAAAGCAGTGGGAATTTAAAATGATAACGAAAAAATGAGAGAAAATTTTGCTTTCATTAGGAATTAACAACTATTCTTAAAAGAAATAAACAGCAATTCTTAAAGCATTGTTGAAAAAGTATATCCTTTCAATTCCCAATCTTTACAAGGAGAATCAATATATGCGCTCTACAAAAAGTATTATCCTTCATCCTTTAGCTATTGCTTTGTTTTTTTCATTGTCTTTGGTTGGGTGTGACAAAAGAAATGTTGGTCAATTTAAAGGTATGAATGCTTCTTATTTAAATGATGCTGAGCTAGATTCAGGGCCAGGTTCAAGGAAAGAGTTTACAGTGAACGTTGGAGATCGCGTTTTCTTTAGTCTTGATTCTTCTTCTATCGATGCTGATGCTGAAAGTATTTTAATGCGTCAAGCAGAATGGTTGCTTCGTTATCCTTATTATTCTATTATGATCGAAGGTCATGCTGATGAGCGGGGCACACGTGAATATAATTTGGCACTGGGACAACGTCGTGCTGTTGCTGTACGTAATTATTTGATTTCTCTTGGTGTGTCTACACAACGGATTCAAACAATTTCTTACGGAAAAGAAAGGCCCGTAGCAGTGTGTGATGATATTTCTTGCTGGAACCAAAATCGTCGTGCGGTTACAACTGTTCGTAATATGAGTGGTCGTTAAAAACAAACGTTTTTTTTAACCGTTAGATTGATTCTTAACAGAAGGGAAAGGAATCATGTGGATGTATCGTAAAAATTGGAAAATTTTCTTTTGTATGGCAGTCCTCATAGCTTGTTTTTCGTCGTCTGCTCAAAGTGCAGCGCGCAAGGCTTCTCAATACTCTACTGATGATGCCACGAAAACTAATGATGCTGCAGATAAGGCGACTGGTGCTGCAGATAAGGCGGCTGGTGCTGTAGATGGGGCGACTGGTGCTGCAGATAAGGCGGCTGGTGCTGTAGATGGGGTGACTGGTGCTGTAGATGGGGTGACTGGTGCTGTAGATGGGGCGGCTGGTGCTGTAGATGGGGCGGCTGGTGCTGTAGATGGGGCGGCTGGTGCTGTAGATGGGGCGACTGGTGCTGTAGATGGGGCGACTGATGCTGTAGATGGGGCGACTGATGCTGCAGATGGGGCGACTGATGCTGTAGATGGGGCGACTGGTGCTGTAGATGGGGCGGCTGGTGCTGCAGATGGGGCGACTGATGCTGCAGATGGGGCGACTGATGCTGCAGATAAGGCGACTGATGCAATGAATAAGGCTATTGATAGTGAGGTGGAGAAAGCTAGTGTGGCTGATCCTGCTTCTCTTTCCTTTCAGGGAATGATTCACAGTCGGGAGTTTATTCTAGAAAATCAGAAGGCTCTGTTTAAAGATTACGATTTAGATACACTCTTGCAGAGCATACAAATGGTTCTTGAGAAGAACGATATAAAGGATGTTCAAAAACAATTCCATCAGCTTTTTGATAAAGAAAACTCTTTCGTTTATTCTTGTTCTGCTGAGAATGCTGCTTTGGACGAAAACTGGCAGGCTGCAAAGGAAAGAATGGTTCAGGAGTATGACACGCAAAACAACCAGAAAACTGTTGCTGATGTGAAGAGCCATGATTACGAAAGCCATTTGCAGGAAGCGCAGGAGCGCTTAGAGAAAATGCATGAAAAAAGCAATCATGCTGAATCGAGTCAGGGCAAAGATGATCCTCTTCTTTCTCCCAAAGCATTGTATAAAAAAGGCTATGATCTTATTCTTTCTGCCAAATATGCCGAAGCTGAAAAAGCCTTTTGCGCTTTTCAACATCGTTATCAAAAAGATCCTTTGAATGATGAGGTTTCATTTTTGTTGGCAGAATCTTTGTTGGGACAAAAACGTTACCATGAAGCAGCACAAGTTTATCTCACTGCATGGTATGCAGATAAGAAGAAGCTCTATACTTCCGAAGTTTTGCTGAAATTAGCAAGGAGTATGGTGGCTCTTGATCAGAATAAAGAGGTTTGTGCAGATCTTGCAAAAAAATCAACATACCACAACAACACATTAGGGGCTGTCTTTTGTAAATCTCTGAATTTGTAAACCTTAAAGAGGAGCGGAGCTTTTCGCAGTGCACATTAGACTAGCAGGAGATCTCTTTAAAACATCGGATTTTATCCAGTGTCAAAAGGTGATTCTTGCAGTTTCAGGAGGGAGTGATTCTTTAGCTTTGCTGTTTTTGGTCAACGACTATGTGAAAACTCTCTCTTTTCCTCCAGAAATCATTGCTGTTACTGTTGATCATCAATTGCGTAAAGAATCAGCTCGTGAGGCGGAAAAAGTTGCAGAAACTTGTCATGCCCATCGCATTAAACATATCATTGTGCGGTGGGAAGGCGAAAAGCCAAAAACCTGTATCGCTTCAAGTGCTCGTGTTGCACGCTATGACCTCTTGTTTCAAGAAGCGCAAAAACAAGGCGCGGCGCTTATTATGACAGGACATACGCTCAATGATCAGGTTGAAACTTATCAGATGCGGTATCAGCGTTTCCAAAAAAGTGCATGGGGGCAGCAACAAGAGCCTAGGGAGCGTGAAAAGTTTTATATGGGAAGCAATGTTGGGGGAGGGCAGCAGCAAATTTTTGTAGATGCTCGCGATAGCAGTATGCGTGGTAAGTACTTATCTAATAGGATGTGTGCTGGAGGTCATGTCGGGGAAGAATTACGAGAAGCCATTGAGGATATGCGTAAAAAGGTTTGTTCCGCAAAAACTGGAAAAAATATTGCACAAAAAAGCTTTCTTATGGATGAAAAAAACTATGGAGTGATCTATGAACGTGGTTTATCTTGTATCCCGCGTGAGGCTTTGTTGCGTCGAGAAATACGCTTGATTCGTCCACTCCTTGGTGTAAAGCGCAAAACATTGCGTGCTTATTTATGCTTAAAAGGCAAAACGTGGATCGATGATCCAACAAATCAAGATCTCAATTTTGAACGTGTGCGTGTGCGTCAAGCCCTTCAGACACAAAAGCTTACCGATATTGCACAAAGAATTCATGAAGCCACACTTAAACGCCGTCAACAGGCACGAAGTGTTGCTGATTTGATTTTAGCTCTCGATATTGCTGTTGAATATGGACGTTGCTTTATTGCAAAGCCTACGTTATTCTTACAAAAACATCCATGTTTTCCATTTGTTGTTGGGCTTTTTGCTGTCCTGATGGGTGGCGGTTTTTATTTGCTTCCGACTCAAAAATTAAGGACGCTTATTCAAAGGCTTTGTCTCATCTTTCCTGAAAAGCAACGCTTGACATTGGTTGGATCTGTCATTGAATATAACAGAAATGGGATCACTGTTTGGCGTGAATCTCGAAACATGAAAGAGGCAATTATTGCACCAAGAAAAACTTTTTTATGGGATGGGCGTTATCAGATTACCAACCATGAATCTCATGCCATAAAGGTTGGATCGGCAAGTTTGGAACAGTTGAAATCTTTATTTCAAAACAAAAGTTTTCAGCTTGAACATCCTCATTTTCCGTCGTTACAATCGTTGCTGATGATTTCAAGTGATAAAGGCTATGATATTCCAGAGTTGACTTATCAGAACTTTTCTCATCAAAATGTTTTCATCAAGCGCGTTATGGCACCTTTTGATTGGCTTTTATCACGCGAAGATGCCGATTTTGTGAATGTTGTTGAACCTTTTTTTAATTTTGAGGTGAAAAGATGAAGAAAAATCACTCTAAAAAAGAATAAACATCCTCTCATACCTTGGCAAGGGACAGACAAGGTTATATGTTAAGAGGAACTATTTAAGATCTATAATATTTGATTAAAGTGGGCTGAATATGAATTCTAATTACCGCTCTCTCCTTATTTGGGGAATTATTGCCTTGATTTTGATTGTATCCTTTTCTCTCTTTAATGGAGGGGGGCAGCGTTCTGGGGGCGGAGAGATCTCCTATTCTGAATTTTTGCAAAAAGTTGAGAATAATGAGCTTAAAGCTGTAACCATTCAAGGTCAAAAATTAACAGGACAAACTGTCGACCATAGAGTTGTTTCAACTTATGCGCCACGCGATCCAGGTTTGATAGAAAAGTTGGAAAACAAGAGTGTTAATGTCAAAGCTATTCCTGAAAACTCTGGAAATAGCATCTTTCTCAATCTTCTCTTTTCTTTATTGCCTGTTATTATTATCGTTGGGGCATGGGTCTTCTTTATGCGGCAGATGCAAAGTGGATCACGTGGGGCAATGGGATTTGGCAAATCAAAAGCAAAATTGCTCAATGAAGCACAAGGGCGGGTTACCTTTAAGGATGTCGCTGGTGTTGAAGAGGCAAAGCAAGATCTACAGGAAATTGTCGAGTTTTTACGTGAACCACAAAAATTTCAACGCTTAGGGGGACGTATCCCACGGGGCGTTTTGCTTGTTGGTCCTCCAGGAACCGGTAAAACTTTGCTTGCACGCTCTGTGGCAGGCGAAGCCAATGTACCATTCTTTACCATTTCAGGGTCTGATTTTGTTGAAATGTTTGTCGGTGTTGGTGCAAGTCGCGTGCGTGATATGTTCGAACAGGCTAAAAAAAATGCACCATGTATTATCTTTATTGATGAAATCGATGCTGTTGGACGTCATCGTGGTGCAGGACTAGGGGGTGGAAACGATGAACGTGAACAAACCTTAAATCAGCTGCTGGTCGAAATGGATGGTTTTGAGCCCAATGAAAGCATCATTCTTATTGCTGCAACAAACCGTCCCGATGTGCTCGATCCTGCTTTGTTAAGACCAGGACGCTTCGATCGGCAAGTGGTTGTACCAAACCCCGATGTTTCAGGCCGTGAGCAAATTTTAAAAGTCCATGCACGAAACGTCCCTTTAGCTCCTAATGTTGATCTGAAAGTTTTAGCAAGAGGAACACCAGGATTTTCCGGTGCTGATTTGATGAATCTTGTTAATGAAGCTGCTCTTATGGCTGCTAGCCGCAATAAAAGAGTCGTGACAATGCAAGAGTTCGAAGATGCAAAAGATAAGGTGATGATGGGAGCTGAACGTCGTTCAACTGCTATGACACAAGAAGAAAAGGAACTCACCGCATATCACGAAGCTGGACATGCTATCGTCGCTCTTAATGTCCCTGTTGCAGATCCTGTCCACAAAGCAACAATCGTACCAAGAGGAAGAGCACTGGGAATGGTGATGCAATTGCCTGAAGGTGATCGCTATTCCATGAGTTACCGGTGGATGATTTCTCGTTTGGCTATTATGATGGGTGGACGTGTGGCGGAAGAATTAAAATTTGGAAAGGAAAATATTACGTCCGGTGCTTCTTCCGATATTGAACAAGCGACAAAGTTAGCGCGTGCAATGATCACACGATGGGGATTTTCTGACATCCTTGGAAATGTTGCATATGGTGATAATCAGGATGAAGTCTTTTTAGGACATTCCGTGGCACGAACGCAAAATGTTTCTGAAGAAACAGCACGCATGATCGATGCTGAAGTGCGTAAACTGATTGATGAAGCTTATACAAATGCTACAAAAATTCTGAAAACAAAAAAGAAAGAATGGTTCGCTCTTGCGAAAGGTTTGTTGGAATATGAAACTCTAACTGGCGCTGAAATTAATGAAGTCATTGCAGGAAAACCTCCTTCACGAACACAAAAAGATGAGAACTCTTCTCCGCGTGCTTCTTCAGTACCTAAAATTGGAGCCAATGAGGAAAGTTCCAATGCAATAAAAGCCGAGAAGGCAAATGCTGAGAAAATAAATGCTGATAAAGAAGGTGATAATAAATTAGAGGTAGAGACAGTAGAGAAAAAAGTTGAAAAGAAAACAACAAAATCTGGTAATGCCAAATCCAGTAAGGTTGAGTTTACAGGAGATAAATCTCAGGGAACTGTAAAAAAAGCACCAAGCACTAAAAATATTGCCAAGGCAGTAAATCGTTCTAAAATTAAAAGCAGTTCTGAAAAAAAATCAGATTCTACAGGATCCGATAAAGATAAATAGGAACTTTCTAACGATCGTTGAGTTGCTATGTTTTGGGGAAGATTTTAAGTGAAATTCTTTGAGAAAGGCGCGAGCAAAACTCGCGCCTTCAAAGCAATGTTAAGAGTATGTGCGTAAGGACAGCTTTATGTCCGCGGGATTGCAGTGCGTGCGTAGAGGTGTTTTGTGGGCTGTTATGTGAAGCAGGGATCGTAAGGTTCTTTTTTGTGCTTTTTGAAAGAACCATATGCGTAGGATAATACTGCTTTAAAGTAATACTGCTTGAAGTATGGGGTAGGGAAGCAGAATTGGTGAAGTAGGTGTGGTTTTTAGAGGAAATAGAGTTTTTTGAGATGGCAGGTATCTTGGTTGTCTGAAGGAATGAAGAGATGTCAATAATCTTACTATATTGAGAATCTCGTTGTGCCAAGGTTTTGCTTTGTTAGGGCTGAAAGACAGGAATCGTATGTAAAGGAAAGAGGGATGGCACAAAAATATTTTGGTACAGATGGAATTCGTGGCAAAGCCAATTCTTTTCCCATGACACCAGATTTTGCTATGAAAGTAGGAATGGCTGTTGGAGTTTTGTTTCGTTCACAACATCAGTCCCATCGTGTGGTGATTGGTAAGGACACTCGATTGTCTGGTTATATGTTGGAAAATGCTTTGGTTTCAGGACTTACAGCTGCAGGGATGGAGGTTTTCTTATTGGGACCAGTTCCAACGCCTGCTGTTTCTATGCTTTGTCGGTCACTTCGTGCTGATCTTGGAGTGATGATTTCTGCTTCTCATAATCCTTATTATGATAATGGAATTAAACTTTTTGGTCCCGATGGGTTTAAGCTTTCAGATGATGTTGAAGCAAAAATTGAACAATTGATCGATACAGATCTTTCAAAAGCTTTAGCCGGTTGTGCTGAAATTGGTTATGTAAAAAGAGTTGAAGGCGATATTTATCGCTATATCGAATATGCTAAACGAACCTTACCACGTGAGGTGCGCTTGGATTCTTTGCGAATTGTTGTCGATTGTGCAAATGGTGCTGCTTATAAAGCTGCACCCCGTGCTTTGTGGGAATTAGGTGCTGAGGTTTTTGCTATTCATGATACTCCAAGTGGGACCAATATTAATCAAAAATGTGGATCAACGGATTTAACTTCTCTCAAACGAAAAGTGCATGAAGTGCGTGCTGATGTGGGGATTGCGCTCGATGGGGATGGAGATCGTGTTCTCATTGTTGATGAAAAAGCGCAAACGATTGATGGAGATCAGTTGATCGCTGTGATTGCTGAACATTGGCATAAAACAGGGCGCTTACAATGCAACGGTGTTGTGACAACAATTATGTCGAATCTTGGGCTCGAGCGTTTCTTGAATGCTAAAGGATTAGAGCTTATTCGAACAAATGTTGGTGACCGTTATGTTGTCGATGCTATGCGTCAAAAAGGATATAATGTTGGCGGTGAAGCTTCAGGGCATATTGTGTTAAGTGATTTTGGTACAACCGGTGATGGCTTAGTGGCTGCTTTGCAGATTTTAGCTTGTATGCTTGAGAGCCAAAGCCCTATGAGCCAATTGTGTAAGCGATTTGAGCCAGTGCCACAAATTTTAAAAAATGTAACGATTAAAAACAAAAATGTGCTGAAAAAGAATCCTGTCAAAACCGCTATAGATCAAACAATACAGCGTTTGGGAAAAGAAGCACGATTGGTTATCCGTGCTTCTGGAACAGAGCCAGTGATCCGTATTATGGCTGAAGGCGATGAGCGAGAAATGCTTGACGCTGTGGTGACAGAGATGATTGATGTGATTTCCCATCATGATGCACTTTCAAATTCAAAAATGGGTGCTTCAGTGGAAGGATCGTGAATATTTATAGGGCGTAGGTAGTATCATCCACAAATACGGCATAAAGCAGCATAGTGAGATCTTTGTTTCTGGAATTGGTCTGCTTATCTGCGTTATGGTTGAAAGCGCTATGACTGAAAGCGCGCAACGAAAAGCTTTAGGAGATATTTGCCGGAAGAATGCTTTGAAAAGTTGAGGGTATGACAGGTAGGGATAAAAGAATCTTATGTTCATAGGGTGGTGAAAATGGTGCCATTTCTCTGTTCAATCTTTTGTTTCAAGGTCTCATAATCAAGAGTAATATGGCTACAATATGAGTGGATGGGAAACAAAAAAGGTGTTTCCTTTCAAAGAGAAAGAAAACACCACGAGGGTTTGAAAGGAATTACATATTCTCATCTGAAAAGCCGGTCTTTTTTATCTTTTTTCCACAAAAAATACGTTGCTAGTCCAAGCACAGGGACGCTTAATTTAGAAAAAGGTAAATGCTTGCTTAGCATCGCAATACCGGAAACTGTTGCATCGGTTATAAGCTGATGGCGTTGCTCTTCTGCCTTCTTCTGTTGGTCATAACGCTGGATGGAATTGGAAAATTTGCTAAATAAAATCCCTAGTCCTGAAATGAAAAGCCAAATAAAAAAGAGCACGCTCGCTGCTGCAAGAGGCTTCATAACCGAACATAATGCAATAAAGCCTGTAATGCATAAAAAGATCAACGACATAAACAATGAAACGCCAATAACTATCCCGCAAATTGCTTGAAAGCGTATCTTTTGGGTTGTGCTTTTGATTCCTCCACCGATAAGATGGTTTAGAAGAGGAGCAATAAACATATTCATTGTTTAACGACGCAACAATTGAGAAAGAATAAAACCAACGCCTGCTGCAAACAGAACGCTTTTTCCAGGATTTTTACGAACGCATTGATTCATGCTTTGTTCAAGATTACCAATGGTTTCTTTTGCTTGTGATAAAACGTCTTCACTGTTTTCTTTCGCAGAGTGATACAATTTTTCAGCTTTGTTTTTAACAGCATTCAATTTGTCTGCACCAATATCTGTCAGTGTCGAGGTGATTCCTGAAATCTCACTCCCTAACTTCTCAAATTGTCCTTGCAAATTTTTTTCTCTTGCCGTTTTATTATTCTCTGTTGTTTTTTTGTATGCCATGATATTTTTTCCTTTCTGACTTACCATTACTCATTATTTCGTGTTTTCACTGTGATTGTGATTATTTGCTTTGGAGTCAAAATGTTCACTGCTTAGGTAACGCAAAATATTTTTTTTAGTTCCCTTACATTATTCAACTTTAAAGTTTTTTCAAAATGAATCTTGTTTGACTATACAATCACTTTTGCAGATGAGTGATATGATGGATCTATCGGGTGGTGCCATCTTGTATTTGTTAGCATTCTTTTATGCATGAAACACCATTTTATGCATAAAATACCATAATGATATTTTTAGCTCCTAATGGAGTTGGTGATTTTGTATAAAGGCAATAATTTTGTTCTTTTGGTTGCTATCTTCTCGGGAGTTCTTTTTGTGATTTGCAAGCAAATAGTCTTTTCTGATTTTGCATGAGAAAGGTCATCTTCTATCAGAAAGATTGAAATAAAATATTTCTGTATTTTCGTGTAGCTATTTGGCAGGTAGAAATAAATTATCTTTATAAATCAATTTGTTGTTCCTTATTTACAGCGGCTCATTGAGGGATAAAAATTATGAGCGTTGAAGTATCTTGTGCGATAAACTTAATTTGATGAGATTAATTTATTAAGAAAGAAAGAAATTTTCTGGAAAAGTCTTTCTTATAGGAGATATTTTCTAAAATAAAACTATACTTGATTTATCAAGTTTTATTCTCTAGATTAACACGAAGCGATATTAAACAGGTAGTGTTGTGCAAAAGTAATGTTATGGGGAGGTAGCTGTAAAACCAAAAAGATAATGATGTGAGATAAAAATGGAATCTGAGACAGGACCCTTAGAAAGTACGTCTGCTGTATTTTTAGCACATGATTTTTCTCCTTTTTCTATGTTCATGGCAGCTGATTGGGTGGTGAAAGCTGTGATCGTTGTTTTGTTGCTTGCTTCTCTTGCATCTTGGACAATTACCTTTGTTAAAATCGTTGAAATCGTTCTGGTAAAACGAAGAGCCCATTATGAACTTCAATTGGTTCTTCAGGCTCAGACCCTTGCGCATTTGGCTGCTGGATTGAAAGAGAGTAAGGGTGCCGGTATGTTCTTTCTCAAAGAAGTGCTTAAAGAGGTCTATCTTTCTACACAGCAGGCTGATTCAATAGGAGCTGAAACGGCAGGAGCTGAAACGGCCAGTAAAGATTTTGGTGAAAGAGTTGGCCTAAAACAAGAGACACAAACCGTTATTTATGAAGATTCTTTCCTCTATGAAAAAATCGATCAGTATGGAGAAATTGCACATGAGATGAATGAGAGTGTAAAAGAAAGAGTGCATTCGCTTTTGTCACGCTGCTTACTGGCTGCTACGCGTCGTATAGCATGCGGAAGCGCTATTCTTGCAACCATCGGTGCTATTGCTCCTTTTGTTGGTCTTTTTGCAACTGTTTGGGGGATAATGAATTCTTTTATCGGTATTGCTCAGTCTCAAACAACACGGCTTGATGTTGTCGCTCCTGGAATTGCCGAAGCACTTCTTGCAACAGCTATCGGGCTTTTTGTAGCTATTCCTGCTGTTATTATGTACAATAGCCTTATGCGTGCTTTGAGTAGTTATCGCAACGATTTAGGCGATATTGCTGCTGCAATTGAAAGACTCTTAAGCCGTGAGCTTGATAGACACAGACAACAGAAAAGTCGTAAAAGATGAAAGCAAGCTTTAATGATAATTGGGAAACAGATGATGGTGGGTTGCACAACGAAATAAATGTAACCCCTTTTATTGATGTCGTTCTGGTGTTGCTTATTGTTTTTATGGTGGCTGCACCTTTGGCAACATCCGTTATTCCGGTTCAACTTCCTTCTATAACCCAAGTGCCTACGGTGGCTCAACCTGATGAGCCTCTTTACGTGACTTTGCAAAAAGATCGTTCTCTTTATGTTGGTGATCAGCTTGTCAATCAAACAGATTTTATGGAAACTGTGTTAAAGGCAACAGATCAAAATCTAGAAACAAAGATTTTGATCAAAGCTGATGCCGAAATTGATTATGGAGCTGTTGTGGATTTGCTTAATCAAATACGAACTGCTGGATATACTAAAGTCGGTCTTATGGGGTTGCAAAAATCTTCTCATATTGCTGCAAAAGATGCAGTTGGTGATAGAAAACTGGGCAAGACAAACACAGTGGTTGGCAATGTAGGGATAAATGCAACAGGTGACGCAGGTGCTACAGGTGTTGCGGCCACAGGTGCTGTGGTAAACGCCAATAATTCTGTAATGGGATCGGTTTCTCCTGTAGAGTAAAGTGTTCAGTCATGAGTGGGATTGTTGACGTTACCTGTTAAGTCAAGCTCCACCCGTTAAGCGAATCTTCCCTTGATATTTTTCTCTTTTGGTACTTTAGCTTTCCGTCTCGCTTTGGAGATCTTCTTTCTGATCGGGATCAATGACACAAACATTCACTTGCATAACTGGTGCAATGACCGTTTGTGCAATGCGCATGCCACGTTGAATGGTAAAGTCTTCTTGTCCCAAATTCACAAGAAGAACTTTCACTTCTCTGCCGGCTAATCACTGTCAATTGTTCCGGGTGTGTTTAAGCAGGTGATGCCATGTTTTAAAGCTAAACCAGAGCGTGGACGTATTTGTGCTTCAAATCCAGGTAAAAGGTGAAAAACGAGACCCGTTGGAATAAGTGCACAGCTTAAGAGACAGGACGGTGGTTTTTCTTCATCAGGAGTTTGTTAGTCTTGACCCGTTGAACCAAATCCTCCTGCACCTCGGCTTCCTGTCTCGCTTTGGAGATCTTCTTTCTGATCGGGATCAATGATACAAACATTCACTTGCATAACTGGTGCAATGACCGTTTGTGCAATGCGCATGCCACGTTGAATGGTAAAGTCTTCTTGTCCCAAATTCACAAGAAGAACTTTCACTTCTCCGCGGTAATCACTGTCAATTGTTCCGGGTGTGTTTAAGCAGGTGATGCCATGTTTTAAAGCTAAACCAGAGCGTGGACGTATTTGTGCTTCAAATCCAGGTAAAAGGTGAAAAACGAGACCCGTTGGAATAAGTGCACGTTGTCCAGGGGTAAGAACAATAGTCTCTTCTTCACGAAGTGCTGCACGGAGATCAAGACCAGCAGACCCTGCTGTGGCATAGTGAGGAAGCTCTAAACCTTGCCCATGCTCAAGGCAATGGACGGATAAAGTCACTTTCCCTGAAGGGTGAAAAAAAACAGGTGAGGAAGAAAGGATCTCTTCGTTGTTTAACTGCACATCGGCTCGCGTGTGAGGCATGGTCAATGCATCTCCAAAATATAAAACAAATCTAAAAAAGAATAAGCATCACTTTAGCAAAAGTCGCTCATAAAACAAGTCGATAAAGGTCTGTGGATAAAGGTCTAGCAGATGAAGGTTGTTTTCAGTGTCCGTTTAGAGAATATTTTTTAGATACTGCCGAGAAGAATATTTGTAACAAATGAGCTCTCCACAAATTATAACCTATAAAAATACGTGCTAAAAAGGGGAAGATATTAATCTTTTTGCACTCTTTCTCATGAAAAGTTGGTGGAAAAAGTGATCCTTCGAGCTTGTTTATTCAGAACCTGTTTCAGATATTGCCGATAAAAATACTTGTGGAAAAAACGCAAGCTCTCCAATGTAACTTGTAAAGATGCAGGACAAAAAGAGAAAGATATCACTCTTTTTGCACTCTTTCTCATGAAAAGTTGGTGGAAAAAGTGATCCTTCGAGCTTGTTTATTCAGAACCTGTTTCAAATATTGCCGATAAGAACTCCTGTGGCAAAAACAAGAACTCCACCAATGATAACCTGTAAAGATGCACGCCAAAAAGGAGTCGACATGAATTTATTTTGAATCCAAACAATCGCCAACAATTCAAAAAAAACAATAATAAATGCAATAATTGTCGCGATGTAAAAAGAGTTGATCAAATAAGGAAAAGTGTGACCTAATCCTCCCAACGTTGTCATAATACCGCTGGCAAAACCTCTTTTGAGTGGAGAACCACGACCCGATAATTTGCCGTCATCGTGAGCTGCTTCTGTAAAACCCATTGAAAGACCTGCTCCAACCGAAGATGAGAGGCCTATCAAAAAGGTTTGATGTGTATCACCCGTTGCAAAAGCAGCAGCAAAAATCGGTGCAAGAGTAGAGACAGAGCCATCCATTAAACCTGCAAGACCAGGTTGAATCCACGTTAAAATGGTCTGTTTTTGTGTTTTTGATGGTTTCTTTGTCGCGCGATTGTCCAATTGTATTCGAGAACTTGTATGATGCGAGTTTCTTATTACAAGAGAAGATCCACCACACAATGAATCGAGAGCTTTTGTACGACCGCTACAAGAAAAGTAAAGAAGATTCTTATAATTTCTAAGCTCTTGTAGGCCTAGGGCTGTGAAAATTGTTGCTTGCCTAGAAGAATAAGATCTTAAAGCTTTCGCATATTTTAAATAGAACGCTGCATGCTGTTCTTTTGTTTTGAGTGCTTGAATGAGCATCTTTTGTGCTGAACGAAAGGATAGAGCTTTACGCTGTACAAATGAAAATAAATTCAACATTTTCTAGCCCTTTGTACTTTAGAATAATTCTAAGATATAAGATAAAAAAAGTGAAAGTCAATCTAAAATGTAGAAATCAGAAAAAGCAGCGATGGAAAAAACGCTGGTATGTAAAGAAAACAAAAGACTCAATAAATGGAGCAATAAGGAGGATAAAATAAGTTGGTAAGAAAAACTGTGTGAAAAAATGAAATAAGGAGAAAAATGCTAGGCCGCTTTCTGGAAATCATTTCAATCAATGGTGTTAAAGCATGTCGTGAAGAGTGAGGTGCTATGGCGCTGTGTGGAGATTATGGCGCGAAGTGTAGGAAGAAGTTATCGGAGAATGGCTTCTAGTATCTGGAGTGGGAGCGAGGTATGTTTTGGCTAGAGACCACTGGTGCACGTGTTTTACTCTTCATTTTTGCTCTTACAGTTTTTATGGTCCGACAAAAGACCTTTTGAAGCAACATAAAAGCTGATAAGCATGTAAAATAGACTGGCAACGACATTCCAACCGGAAAAAGAAAGAAAAAGAAAATGTGCTGACGCTTCAGAACAAGAAGGAGGATGGATATTATTCAATCGGTCAAAGAGATTGTTAATATCTGTTATCCTGTTTGTTGCTCTTATTCCACAACTAGTAGGAGCCGGCCAAAAACCATATTCAACACCCGCATGATATGTCGCTAAAATAAGGCTGATGGTCATTAAAACAAAGACACACAAAAATAGAAGTTGGATCCAAGAATACATGCGGGAAAACCATGTTCCAATACCCGCTAGAATTAAAAATGGTATGGCACCATAATATGGCAAACGCTCAATGAGGCATAAATCGCAAGGAAGATATCCTCCTATATATTCAAAGCCAAGAGCTAAACCTATCGTCGCAGAGAGGCAAAAAGCTAGAAAAAAAGCCCATAAACTTTGCTCTTTTCTACTGAGAGTAAAATGAAGGTGCTTGTTCAAACTACGTTGAAAAAACAAAATGCTGGGCATTGAATATATTCCTTAAAACAAAAGGTGCTTGTTAACAAAAGCTATGGAAAATCCGTAAATAAGCAAAACACTAACACAACCAATCAAGACAATCCATTTAAAATAGCGGGAAATAAAATCCATTGCTTGCTTTCCAAAACGTTGAACGAGCCATGCTAAAAGGTAGAAACGAGCTCCGCGGGCAAGAATACAGATAAGAATAAAGAGTCCAAGATGCACACTCATGGCACCTGCCAAAATCGTAACAATCTTGATAGGTGGAAGGTGTAAAAAACCTGAACTTATCATTAAAATAATCAGAAATTGCAGGGTGGTATTGCTTTGTAACGATTGAAAACTTTCAACTTTACCATAAAATTCCAAAATCGGTTTGGCAAGGGTGTCATAGGCAAAATGACCAATAAACCAGCCCAAAATTCCGCCTAAAACAGAACATAAAGTGGCAATAAGAGCGTAGCGATAAGCTTGAAGAGGACGAACAAGCGCCATCGGAAGATATAAAACATCTACCGGAATCGGAAAAACAGAACTTTCAATAAAGGAAATAAAACCAAGCCAGTAAGGCGCCGTACGCCGACTTGCTAAAGAAATAGTCCAAAGCTTTAGTTTCTTTAATATCATGGCGACTTTTATAAGTCTAAGAGGTAAAGACTTTACAAATTGTACTTTATAAATTTGATAGTTTAAGCCGCTCATGGAGCCAGTGGGGAATATTTCCAAGATCGATAGGGAAAGTATTCTTAAGATCAATAGAGAAAAAGACGAATAGAGCAAAAGACCAATAGAGAAAAAATAATACGAATTCTTAAAAAAGCAGAAATCTGATGTTGACGAATCTATCCTTCTTCATATAGTGCAGAGGAATAATCGACGGTTTTGTCTTTTATTAAGTGATGCGGGTGTGGTGGAACTGGTAGACGCGCCAGACTCAAAATCTGGTTCCGAAAGGAGTGTCGGTTCGAGTCCGACCACCCGCACCAGTTATAGGTTTTCTATAATATCGCGTGATATCGCTGTTTATTTCATTTATAATGCATTGTTTTTGTTTCTTAATTGTCTTTTTTATACGATTTTGATACCTGATGAATCTGTCAAAAGCACAATTCAAAAAGTGGTTAGGAAAACAAGAACACGTGATAGATTATCCGCCTTATCTGTAAAAAAATTTGCCTAAAGGTAAATATGCGGATGGAGCTGGATTATGGCTCATCAAAACCGCATCATTTTATTCATTCTTTCATTTCTCATTTTTATATCTAAGTCCTTTTCCAAAGGGGATTTCTGCTATGTATATGGCTCTTGGAGATGGGGCATCACACGTATAAATCTTAAAAATATAACATTTCCTCTGTTTAATTTCGGGTTTCTTTTACTGAAAAAAGCGGGTTTCTTTTACTGAAAAAAGAAAGTGTCTCAACAAACAGGTGAGGAAGTGCAAAATTGAATGGAAGGCACAAAGATTACCCTAGGATCATTAAATGATCACGGAGGTTGTCAGCAAATATGGTGCAATTGGGATGCCCATGTGTTCTATTTTTAAGCATTTTTGATATTTTATTACTTACGCGCTTTTTTGCCTTAAGGCAAGGCATTGATTTATAATGATAATCTAGCATTATTCATATTGAATAAGAGTCCCGAATAATGTAAGATTCTCTCATTTCAAACCTGCTTATCTTGAATCAATCAAAACCACTCATTTGCACATAACAAGTGGGATGAGTGTGTGGATCAAATTTGTATAAAAAAGGACTAAAAATGGCTCTTATGAACCTACTTAAAGAACGCTTTTTAATCGCAAGGGATATCTAATTCTTGGAGAACCACTGTTTGAAATGAATAAAGATATTGTCTATTGCATCCGTAAGACGAGCAAAATTAAGGATCAGCAGAAAAATGAAAAATGCTATCCATCTCATAAGGCGGGACATCATTTTCATACCTTGATAGGTCCGTATTATTTCTTGCAGCATTTCTTTTTCTGTATCCGTGAGCTCTATTGGTTTTTTCAATTTTTTTCTGGCCATGCTTCCATCCACATAAGTGTTCACCTTGCTTGTTATGCTTTAAGATCTCTCTTGCTAAGTTTGAACTGATGACGTTCACATCTTGTTTTTCTACATAAATGGGGAGCCAACCAACACAAGAAGAAATATATTTATTTGTTGCGCAACCAGTCAGAGAGCTCAGTACGCACATCAGTATCATTTTTCTGATTAACTTCATTTTCCGT
>NZ_JBEPLT010000016.1:0-26728 GCF_040545385.1 Bartonella japonica | reverse complement strand
GAGGGTTTGTGATGAGAAAATCTTACTATATTCGGAGGTCTAATTCAATATGAATAACGACAAATTATCTATATAAATCAATGTGTTGAATTCCTTCAAAGGTAACAGGTACGAGTAATTTATATGTAATGCTTGCTGGTATTGTCATTTTTATAATCCTATATTTTCTTTATGTTCTGCTAATTGGTTAACGCCATTAAATTTCCTGATGAGATTGAGAACATCTATCTCAACGATTTCAACGTTTTTCTGAACATATTTGAAGTATTGCAATGTAAATGTCGCCGAGGAGGTCGCTTTGCTTCCAGGTTGCCACTCTGCCATTTCAAAACCTTTGCAGAGCCCTCTCATGGTAATGACAACACCTTCTGCAGGTGTGCCTTGGGCCTGCATTGAACTTCGTAATGAAATGTCAACATCAGTGCGTCCTAACAGTGTCATTAACTCCGGAGAGCAATCAGAAATGGTCATGGTAAGCGTGAGAGTTTCAAGACCAAGATCAATCTCAATGGAGGAGTCCATGCCGCCAGCACGATAACTTTCAACTACCAAATTTAAATTTGGTAGTGTTACGCTTTCACATTTTGCTTGATAGGGAATGCCGTCAACAAAAATGTTAAAATATTTTAAAACTCTTGGTAAAACTGGTATTGCCATTAAAAAATCTCCTCTAAATAATCATTCACAATACGTGAACGGAAAGTGATATGTTCTGCTGGTGTTGCTGGTGTGAACTCAACATTGAAATAAACTCTTCCATCTTCAATAGCGCTTGCTGTATTTAATCCTAGATCAGGAAAACAGCTCCCACCAAGAATGGCGCCTTGTGCTTTTAAATCACGCAAATAAGCATTGACGCTTTCACTCACATCATGCATGTAGGTCTTTCTGATATTGCGGTCGACGGCCCACAGATGCCCACGTAAAATGGCATCATTGATCATGTCTGCAGTTCTCACCACTGATAAAAAAGCAAATTTTGGATCGCTTGAAACAGTACGGTTGCCCCAGAGACGATAACCGTTTTCACGAATGATGGTTGTGATATTTTGCTCGTTGAGAAGGTTGGCGCGGCTTGATCTGTCACCAATGGAAAAATCAATCGGGCGTGCTACGCCCACAATACCATTGATCACTTTATTGGAAGGAGAATGCCAAAAACCATGTGTAAAATCTGTTTTGGCAATGACACCAGCAACGGCTGCACTTGCGGGCTGTTCTATAATTTTTCCATTATGATTCACCTGTACAAATGGATCAACCATGATGACACGCTTTGAGCTAAAGTCCCTTGCCGCGTCAAGAGCTGCTTCATCTGTACTGTTCGGTGCGTCTAATACCACAATGGCGCGTAGACGCTCTGCTATACCAATCAACTCTGCTGCGACAGGATTAGAGGTTGTCCTGATTATGGCTTTGGCTGTCGCACCAGTTCCATCACCATCAATTGTTACATTTGGGGCGGTTTGATAACCAGTGCCATTGTCAGTTATGTGAATATAATTTACTTTCCCATCATTTATGGAAGCTTCTGCTTTTGCATTACCTTCAATTTTAACACTTGCTTGGGTATAGCCGCTGCCTTGATTTATTACATCAATACGACTAACGACGGTAGGACGTTTATGTGTAAAGCCTGGAGCAATCAGAATGCGTGGTGTTTGTCCAAGAAGTGATTGTGCTCCAATGAAAGCATGAACCCCTTCATAAGCACCATCTGCGTTTACACCGCCCAAAACATTGGTTAATGTTTCGTTTTCATCTTTACCTTCTTCTACTCGCACAACAACAACAATGGCACCAACTTGCTTAAAAATAAGATCAAGAGCATTGGGTAATGTGCCTTTCCGCCTCCCTGTTGTATCCAGTTTAGCTGCTTGTGAAAATATGGCGAAAGAGCTTTCCATGGTTGAACGCAATGAGAAAGGACGACAAGCTCGTCGTTACTTTATTGAGTGTGAAAAGAAACTAAAAAGCCAAGCTGTTGATTATGACCGCGATACACGCTTTGATTTTCCAAAAGACTGGGATAAAATGTCTCCTACTAAAAAGGCTGTTTATATTTATGGACCTCTTCACATGCATCTTGTGAAAGCCTTTACGCTAGCAGATGAAAGCAAACATTATAAAAAGCTTGTTGAAGAAGCTAAGCGAGTTTTAGTAAGTCCAACTACAAAAATAGCTTAAACTTAAAAACTGATTTTATCTCCTCATCTTTTAGGTGGGGAGGTATGTATTCCTTTCTTAATGGCTCTGTTCCATTTGCACATCTACTTCACTAGCTGTTAGTGTTGGAATAGAAGAGACATCAATATCACGCTCTGCATGCCAAGCATCATAATTGGCTTGCATACGTAACCATATGGCAGCTCCATCACCAAACATTTTTCCAAGACAAGCAGAAATAGCAGGAGAAACTGGCTTTTTTGCCTTCAGGATATCATAAAGATGTTGGCGTGATATACCGAGCATCTGTGCAATTTCTAATTTTGTTTTGCCTGTTTCAGGAATAATATCTGCTAAAACTTCTCCTGGATGAGTAGGGCAGCGGTTTTTATCTCTTTGTGCAGGAATGTCATTCATAACTGTATCCTTAGTGATATTGTTCAAGATCAACACGGTAAGCATTACATGAGTCAAATTCAAAGGTAATACACCATGGTCCGTTAACGTGGACACTGTAACGAGTGGGTGAATATCCAATCAAAGAATGAAAGTTAAATCCTGGAAGATTCATATCTTCGGGTCTTTCAGAAAAATCTAAACGATCAAGACGAACCATAATACGTTTTACAAGTCTCTTATCAATCTTGGATGAATTTCCCGTTTTAAATAATTCTGCCAATGTTTTGCTTTTAAACGTTTTAATCATTCTTTTATATAGCATGAAAGACCATAAATGTCAACAAATAGCTTACAAAATTATCAATATCCTATTGGAAGACCTTATCGTCTAGACTTGATTATCTTTTTTCTTGTGGTTTATCCATAGGCTCTACAGAAGCGTCTCTCTCTACCGGTTTAGATGATGAGAGCTGTTTTGTGTTTTCTTCAACAATAGGAGGAGAGAACACACCATCTTTATAATACCAGCCAATTTGTGCTTCATTTGAAAGTATCGCTTCTCCATCAGAGTCGTGAACATAATCTTCTGATGCTACAATAATATTTGTTACTATACCATTTTCAACAACTGCATATTCCATGACATACTCCTAGATAAAAAATTTAAACAAGATCGCACCATTGCCGCCGCCACCGCCAACTTTACCTCCATTATTTCCATGGAAATAACCGCCGCCACCGCCGCCACCTGCCCCACTCCCTTGACCGCCTTCACCACCTCGACCACCTTCTTTGCTTTCGCCACCATAACTGCCTGCTCCATCATAAGCACTTCCACCGCCACCTCCAGCCCCCCCAAAAAAAGAGGTTCCACCGGAGCCACTTCCGCCATTCCCACCATTGCCACCATAAAAAATATAACCTCCAATGCCGCTATGACCATTGGAACTACTATTGCCACCGTTACCTCCTCTGACAGAAACCGTTCCGCCATCACCTCCAGCACCTCCACCGCCTCCAGCTCCACCAGATGCCCATATAATATCTTTAATCCCTGTTGATCCGCCTCCATAACTAACACTTCCAGCACTACCACCTCTACCGCCACTGCCGATTTGCGCTGTTGTTGATTTTTTAAGCTCAGAGACTTTTGTTTTCACACACACGCTTTGAGCTCCACCGCCACCGCCGCCGCCAAAATTATTTTGCTTGCTTACGCTCCCAGCTCCACCGCCGCCACCGCCACCCCATGCCCATACTTCGACTTCTGTATCATCGCTCACACCATCAGGAAATGGAATGGGTCCGCTTTCTTTCATAAGAATTTCGATAGGTTTTTTGGTTAATAAAGCTACTAATTGATCTATTTCACTTTTCGTATAATAGGTTGTCAGATCTTCATTAATTTTGGCTTGGAATTCGTCTAAACCTACAATATCTTCCGTTTTATGTTGGTGCGGACCTAACAATGATATCGCACTGCCGAAAGTAAATTTATTGTTGCTTGTTTTGTAGAGAATATAATTGTTAGCTGCATCTTGGGTGCCATCTACATCACTTAAATCAGAAAATGAAAAAATTCTATCCGCTGGCATTTTATCTTTGAGAGTTGCTTCAAGATCTGTAACATCACTTATGGCATGCCTATGTTGTACAGATGCTTTACCTTCTACTTTTTTCTCAATATCCGCTATTGCCTGATCAATTTTTCCCAAATTCTCCCGCAAGATTGGGAATTCAGAACTCATAAAACGTCCTTCTTTGGGCAATTCCATCTTTAGATTTTTTGTTTTTTCCATCTGTTTTCTCCCGTCACAATATGCCAGCGCCAAAATCACTTGCCATAGAACGTGCAGCCGGACCTCCGGTAAGTGTGAGTTTCAAGCGCGCTTGTTGTGCTTCATTATCGTCACTGGCAAATTTTTTCTCCACCCAAAGTGGATCCGTAAGTTGTTCTGTTTCCTCTAATTTAAGAGGGGTAAAACAGCCATCATCCAGTTGCATCTCTAGTGAGAAAGTGGATCCACCTGGCAAAAATGTTTTAATATAGCTGGTCAGACGCGCCTTTTCCCCAAAAGGAAAAGCACGAGTGATATAGGTTGCTGTTTGATGGATTTTTCCTCCAACCAATTGCACAGGAGCAAATAAAACGGGTGAGAGTTTCTCTGTGCCTTTGAGAATAGCACGAAGATGAACCTTTTCACTGATATATTCGGTAAGACTTAGCAATTGAAACGGCAAGAGCTGGTAAATTGTACCATTGTTACGTTCAATTTCAAAGATGACAGAACACTCACTCGAAGGCAATTCAATGGCTGCGCGTACTTGCAAATCAGAGCAATCAACAAGATCAAAACTGCCTAAATCGATGACCTTTTGTGTCTGTGCATAGCGTGCAGCGAGCACCCGAAATGCTAAAGCCTCATCTTGGTGGGCGGTCCATGTTTGCGCATTGACAGAAGAAAAGCGTGGTCCAGTCACATAAGGATGACTTGAAACAACTCTTTGCTTTTCCTTATCAAAATCTCCAAGCTTTGCCAGTGAAAGTGAATGATTAGCATCATCTGTTTTGACAACAAAAGCCGTAAGACGGTCATCAGAAACTAACAATGGCACATCATAGCGCGCTTTCGCCCATCCGGTTTTTGCCTCTTTCATAGAATAAAAGCTTTGTGCTTGAATATCGGCAGTAGGATAGCCGTTTTCAGTGGTGACCAAATCAATCACGAGATTGTTGGCAGGATCGCCAATTTTACAAAGATGAAAGTCAATGCCTGTTATTTGACGTGTTTCATCAGGAGTAAAGACTTGTGCTTGCGGATCAACTTGTGTCCATATCTTTACCGTTGTGGTACGCCGCATGACTTTTACATCAATCACACCTTGTCCTGTAAAAAGACCTGTTGCAACTGTGCCGCCTTTGCCTCGTGCTACAATGTTTTTTGTGCCTGCAGGAATGTTTTTAGGAATTGTAAAAGTGCCTTCAAGGACACCTTTGTTATCTGCAACAAGCTGACTCTTTGGTAAGACACTGACACCATCAAAAGTAAGGCTTTCTAAGATTTCTCCTTTGGCAAAACCTACAATTTTAAAACTAAGCGCAATTTGTCTTAGAAAATCAATTTGTTCTTGAGACGCGCTGATGAGTTCATCATTGACTTCCTTTTTACGAACACTGTTGCCAATGATCCGCCCCATATTCGAAGAAAAACCCATATTCAATTGATTAGTCACACCTGATAGCCAACTGGTACGCTGCTCATGCCAAAAATCTGTCGCGGGTGTCAGTGTAACCGTGCCAGGCAAAGATACAAAATTTTGATAAGGATTGATTCTTTCACAAGCTGTTGTCAATTCTTGCGCAATAATCACTTCATTTGTCCAATCAAGCGTGACAGGTGCTTTTAAAGGAGCTGTATAAAATGTTGGATCAATAGCAAGCTGCAAAACACCATTCCCTACAGCCCCTGTTTGTGAAAAACCTTCATCTCTGTAAGAATCATCAATAAAAGGATCGACAAACATGCCTTTTTTGGCAACAGGTTCTTTTGAATCAACATTGCTTTTAATCCGTTCTAACTGCATCAACCGGTCAAGAGAAAGCACCCGCTGAAAATAGCGCCACATCTCATCATAAGGAGCAACACGCGTGCCATCATTAACAACATAAGGTATTTCAAGCCAATTATTGCTAATAGTTGCAAGTGACAAAACATCTTCAGGAACGCTAGGTGCTACAGGATGATCTGCCGAAATTCCTTTGATATAGACTGCATTGCCATGTGTATTGAGACCAATACGATCGATACGAGGCAATTTGTAAGTATAACTAAGAATGATATCACCATCTTGCACTCCACCCGATACAGTGATTTCTTGTGCTGTTACCTTATCGGCGGAAATTTGTGCTCGATAACGATAAGTTACCTTATAGGCGCTCCCTACAACAGGTTCATCTCCCACGGGTGCCCAGTCAATGGTATCTCCGGTTTTTTTAAAATCCTTGCCTTCTTGAAATTCCTTATCGCCTTGAACAACTTTAATAAAAGAGGTGATACTCTTATCGGGAAGACCATCACGTCCTGATGCAACGGCACCACGAGTTATCGTGGCAGTTTTTTCCTTTGTAAGCAAAAGCGATTTTATCTCAGCAATAGGAGCATAATAGGTTTTAAAGCTAAAACTTGCTTCATCGTTTTTGGGTGAAAAAATATGCGTTTCGCTAGGAACTGTACTTTTAGAAAAATCCTCTGGTTCTTCATGTCTCCAAGCAGCAAGACGTTTGCGTTTAAAGCCATTGATATTGGCTTCTCCTTCCTGAATGCTAAACACCTGACAACCGTTATTTTGTCCCAAAGCTGTCACGCGGCAACCATTGACGATATAATGTCCATGAGCACGATCGTAAGTGGCAATGGCTTGCATCGCTGGTTCAAACAAGGAAGGAGATTTTTGATCAATAAGAACACCATCTTGCAAGATATAAACGGGAAAGAAAATACCACTCTGCCCATCATCTTTTAGCGCCCAAACAAGCTTTGCTACCTCACGTGCACCGCCTGGCTCTCCTTCTGCCAAAGTGCCCGGAATTTGTCCCAAAAGCTCCGGATCATCCTCATGTGTTATCCACTTTTTTTGAAGCTTCACACCAATTTCAATACGCCCAACCATGGAAACATTCTTGAGAACAGCTTTTGAAACTGGAAAAATATCCCCTGCAATATAAATCTTACCATCAGTTAAAACAACGCTTTGATGCTCTTTATGAACAAAAGCATCAGCACGTTCAACGCGGTCACCTTCTTTAGCAACAAGGCGTCCCAAACGGTCATGACGTCCTCGAATAATGGTTTGCATCTCATTCAGTTCACCACTTTGAATAAAAGGACGCGTCCCATAAAATACAACGCTTTGTTGTTCCTCTTTGCCAACTGATCTATCAATTGCAAAGGGTAAACCACTTTCATGCTTCATCTTAAAACCTCAATAAAATCTTGAATTGTTCACGAACATCAGCACGCAAAGGAATATTGACAGACGTTTTGATGATCTCCACCCCACCTTCCAGTTCATGAGCTCCAAGCCATAGCTTGCCGATCGGGACATCTTGTTTGGGAAAAGCATGAACAAGAATAGAAACAGAAGCGGCTTTGACACCGTCAACATTGTGAAAGTCTGTGCGTGCTGATAGAAACAATGCCGTCCCCATCATGGATAACTGAATTCGATTACCAGAATGGCTATAAACACCATCTAAAGCCTGTTCGACAGGCTGTATCGTATTACATCTTCGATAGCCAATCACAGCATTTTCGAAATCTCTTAACACGAGATAAAGTGTGCGGTTGCAAAACCACTTTGCCATCAACATATCACGCTCGTGCTTTTTGACAGAACACCATGGAAAGTTTGCCAACTCCCATGGATAATCAATCTCTTCCCAAGACAATTCTTCATTCACATTCTCAATCCAATTACCAATAAGCTTGCCTTCTTCTTCTGTGAGAACATGATTAATCTCTGTAGTGCGCCCAAAGGAAAATAAAGTATTCCCAGCTGTTATGCGCACACCGCTTTCATACTCCAGCATACTGTCATCAAGCTGCGACATATTGCCTTCGGCTGCTCCAACGTCGTAGCCCATGACACCACGACGAAAATCAGAACGCAAACTTTTGGAAAGATCTGTAATCGCTTCAACAGCTTCAAGCTGTGTTTGTTCAGGCAACTGATCAAAGTAGAGTTGAAAGGAATTCCACCATGCACGTTCTGTCCATGCAGGCGTAAAACGTGCTGTCATTTGGAGCCATTCGAGCCCCAACTCAATAGCAGAAAGAGAGCCGCGAGTATTTTGCCACACACGACCTTGATTAATCAAATCATAGAGGTTTGGGACATAAGGTGTAAGCTCTCCAAGACCGTACTCTTCAATTAACCACGGCAAAAAACGTGGTGGACGTGTAATCAGCTTAGCACGTGAAATTCCCAAAATAGAATCATCAATGTCTTGATGAAAATCGCAAGCATTGGCAAGACATTTTTCAAATTTTGTTGCATTTGTTGGAAGTAGCGAGCCAACCATTAGCGTGCACGTCCTTTGAAATTTAAGGTGATTTTCCCAAGTGCTAAAACTTCTTCATCATAAACCGTACTGTCTTGTGATGGTGTAATAGCTATGACTTTCTGAACACCAGATACCATCAACCTTGAAACCCACCACGATAAGCTTAATTCACGACCAATGGCTTGTTCTTGTTTCCACGCTGCTCTTAAATTTGCTTCCATTTGTGTGAGAATTTTCAATGACGTTTCGGGAAGCAACCAAACATCTGCCTCCAAATCTATGACTTTTTTGACAGCAGCGTGAACAATAATTGTATCATTGGTCATGATGATATTTTTTCTGTGAAGAGCCTGTGAAACTGTTTGTATGAGATCTTCCGATGCTGTTCCATCTTCGTTATTGCCAAAAAGAGCAACATAAATGGTGGGAGCTTTGCCTTTACGGTAAATAATTGCATCCTTAACACGGCTATCTGCCGATAAAGCTATAAGCTTGTAATACGGTTCCGTTCCACTCCCTTTTCCACTACGAGTATGAAGCTGAATGCGTTCACGATATCTCTCGTCACTTTCACCTTCCATGCGTTGAAGACCATGCCAATTTCCCAAAGCGTTTAGAGATTCTCCAATTGCAAAATCAAGAATGTTGTTACGGATTGCCTCGTTAATTCGTTGCCTTAAAAGAAGTTCTCGATAGCTAAAAGCTTCTATGACTTTTACTGCTGGATCGCTTTCTAAAAATGTATACTCAGGCAAAAGCTCTTTTAAATGGGCAAGAGCTGCTGCACGGATTTCCTCAAAAGAAATCTCTGTGATGATTTCCGGTTTTGCAAGCACTCTATTCATTTTATCAGTAATCCTTCCATGATAATGGGCTTACCTGATGGCAAATAAATACCTTCAAAAGAGAGAGAAACTTTCCCAACTTCAGGCATTTGAAAATCAATCTTTTTCAATTTAAAACGCGGTTCCCATTTATCTAAAGATTCAGCAATGGCGGCGTAAAGAGTAACGGCAAAGGCATCATTAACAGGGGCATCAATGATATCAACAACGCGTGAACCATAATCACGACGCATAACACGCGAACCAATCCGTGTTGACAAAATGTCAAGGATTGACTGCCGTAAATGATCAATACCGGATAGAGGCTGTCCCGTAGTGCGATCCATTCCACTGTTCACTTAGCACCTCCTGTCATCGATCCACCAGAATAAACACCGCCATGAACATGCGTTGCTCCTACATTGGTGCCATTATGGGTTAACCCACTTGAATGAAGTGAAATGCCACCACCAGCCTTCAAAGAAATGCTCCCATCTGCGCTTAAACTCAGATCACTTTCAGAAACAACCTTGATGCCATCAGGGGCTGTAACCTCTAGCCTACCACCCTCCCCTTTTAGTGATACACCATCAGAGATTGTCAGAATAAACTTTCCGCCTGATTTAATGTGAATTCCATAAGTGTTTTGTTCATCATCATATTCAAGTGTTGTTCCATCGGGGTAGATAATGCGGTGAATGCTGCCCTTATCAGCTGCTTGATTAGCATCTGTATGAATAGAGCCAACAATCACTCCTTGTGACAAATCTCCCGAGGACGAGATAACGACAACTTGCTCTCCAACATCACGTCCTTCATAAGAGCATGTTTTACCAGCACGAGCTTGTGTATCCGGAATCCAGTCACTGATAAGATTGCCACTTTTTATCCGATAACGCGCGTTTTTATGGTCAACATGGCTAATCTTTCCAACCACAACCATATTGGCCACACGTCTCTTTAGATCTGTAAGTTCTTTATCGCGAAGCTCTAACATGTGTTCCACCAACGACTTTATGATATTTATCTTTGTTGCTCGCACCTGTTTTTGGTTCAAAAGCTAAAAAAGGTTCAACAAGCCTTGCTGCAGCACAGTCCTCTTCGTTTGGAATATTGGTGTTATAAATGACTTCAAAGGTTAAAATTGCACCATGAAGTGCCAAAACACCATTATCACCAAAGGCAAAAGCAATATTTTGCAGGTTGCATGTCTCAACAGTGTTGTTAAGATTAGGATTGGCATAGAAAATCTCCTCAACTTCCCATGCTAATTGGTCTACAAAACGCGCTCCATCTTCGCATGTCGCATAGCACTCAATATCTACTGTTAATACGCGCCGCCTTACTCCATAATCATATCCATCTTTAATCGTTTCATTTTGCGTTGAGATATTAATTGCCGGCGTATTCTCAGGAAAAAAGTTGAAATCACGCATATTGAAAACATTATCACCAGCAACCGTCTTTGCTGCTTTCATCAACGCAACAAATGTTGCTCTTATCGTTTCTCGCGGATGCATGAGTGTTCCTGTTATTTAGCATTTATCCTTTTCTTTATATTGGTATCGTGTTATGATACGTAAAAGAACGAATAAAGGTGATTTGGTGATTGAATCTTTTGCGGATAAGCGATGTAAAGATCTTTTAGAAGGCAATCCGCCCAAAGGCTTTCCCACCACTCTAGTGCGTATAGCCCAAAGAAAATTGTTTATGCTCGATAAAGCGGTTGATCTCAAAGATTTGCGCAGTCCCCCAGGAAATCGTTTAGAAGCATTGAAAGGAGAACGGAAAGGTCAATATTCTATTCGTATTAATGACCAGTTTCGTATTTGTTTTGAATGGCGCTCTAATGGCGCCTATGAAGTTGAAATCGTAGATTATCATTGATCTGTAGGAGGTCGAGATGAAAAATTATATTGCTATTCATCCCGGAGAAATTTTACGAGAGGAATATTTAAAAGAATATGCTCTCTCTGCTTATGCTCTTGCAAAAGCATTAAATGTTCCACGCACGAGAATAGAACGTATTGTTGCTGAAAATAGTCCAGTGACTCCCGATACTGCTCTCAGATTAGCCTATTTTTTTGATACTACTGCTGAATTTTGGCTTAACATGCAAGCTGCTTATGACGTTAGTATATTACAAACTGAAAAAGCAGACGAATTTGCCAAAATCAATAAATTTGAATGTAGGGTTTAATACCTCCCCATTTTAAGAACGGGGAGGGGAATTATGTTTTTAAGCTAAGCAGCTTTTACAATAGGACTTTCCAAAGTAGGAGTATAAGCTTGCAATAACGGATTCATGCTATGCGGTAGTTCTGAAGTTCCAAAACCTGTAAGAACTGCAAGAATCTTTGTAATATTTGGCACTTCATCTTGAAGTTTTAAAATCAAAGCTTTTTCCACCACACCCATGATGTCAACCAGAGCACTACAATTTTTGTCATCTACATATTCACAATTTACAAACTGAAACAACGCTATCCATAAATCGCATAAGAAGTTAGTATCTACCTTCATTGCACACCTCCATGGATTTGTTCTCTCAAACAAGCCAATCCTCTGGATGTGATTTTCGTTGAAGGCAGCACCTTTTCTGTACCATCTGGTCTTTGAATGGTAATAGCAGGGCAATCCATGAATCCTTTCTTAATTTTGTCTTGATAAGGTAACAGAGGCGCCCCTGGAGCACGTCGATACACCCAGTCATGTTTACGCAAATAATCGGTTAAATCTTTTGGTCGTACCTCTAACATCTTTGCTGCTTCTATCAAACCGAACAAACCATCAGAGCGTTTTAAACCTTCCAAAGCTTCTGCTTTTGGTGCTAATTTAGCAATGGTGTTATCCTTTTGCTCTATTTGGCTTTGTAAGTGATTCAAGACACCAAGCAATGCTTCCGGTTTGGAGTAGTCGACTTGTGATGCAGCTATCTGTGGGGTTGCTACTTGTTTCAAAAGCCGTTCGCATTTGATAAAGTATTGACGTGCTTCATGCCCTTTATCATTACGCTCTATCATCGAAAGATGTTTAGCCATGTCTAACGCAATGTGGTATTCTTTTACCTTTCCACCGCTTACTAAATTTTTAGTAAGCGTTATAAAGTTTATATTTTCCTGAAATTTACATTCTTTAATGCGATTTTTAATCCAATCATTAAAGCGAGCTTTTATTTCTAAAAACGTATGTAAATCACGTGCGTTAACAGTTTGAACAGTTTCCTGATCAATAACCTGTTCTCTAATTTCTATAAGAGTATTCATAATGAATTCCTTGTTGATAGATGTTTCTTAATGACACTCAATTAAAGAGTGCCGGGTGCTAAGAAACACGGCAACAAGCCCGTCGTTATGCTTTCCCCCGAAAGGGTATTTTATGGCATAACCACACCCGACAAGACCAGTATACGCCATACGCATATAATGAGTCAAAGCCTTTACAATGTGCGGAAGAATGATTATTTCGGCAACCAATCCGCTTGTTGTTTTAAGGTGTTTCTTAGGCACCTGATTCGATTATTCATACTCCTATCATAATGTCAAGCAATAACATCACTTTTTTCTAAATTATATAAGTACGTCTTTACTTTATTTGTCGACTCACTTTAAATTTCCACTTTACTTTTTTGTTTATAGCGGAGGGGATGGTAATGCTGGATACCCTTGATACAATTGCAATGATCACGTGCTTGTTATCATTGCCAGTGATGATTGTCGGACTCGTTTTAGTATGCATAAAGAAATGGCGGAAAAACGGACTGAAAACTCTTGGTATTGGAGTTCTATTATTTCTCGGTTCTGCGATAGTAGGTGGTTTTGTACACAAAAACAAACCAAATCAAATTACACACAATAATGAAATTGTTACCTCCTCCTCGACTTCGTCAATAGATGTTGCTACTCAAAACGAAAGCATGACTCAGGCATCATCTGAGAATACCGATAAGCAAGTTACCCCCACTCAAGTTAACAAACCAGACAAAGATGATGGATTAGGCTTTTGGGGATGGTTTTGGTTAATCTTCATTGCGTTTTTTGCGTTGTCGATTTTTGCTTATTGGAAAGATAAACGCAAAAAACTTTCTGAAAATAAAGTTCCAGAACAAGTCTCAGTATCGCCCCCTCATTCTTCTTCTGATTTCTCGATCGTTAATAAAACGTCGCCAGCATTTAAAAAGGAACAACTCGAAAAGGGGATAAAGATCTTTCTCCTTTGTGCTCTATTGATTGGAGGAATTTTAGCAATAATAAGTATTTCACCGTGGTTATTAGTGCCTTTTCTTATTGTTTTAATTTGTATTCTCATTGTTTATCATGAAACAAAAAAGGAAAAAAGCTTTGAACAAGAAGTTGCGATGTTACAACCAGATATCCCTCCCTTTGATTTTTCTGAAGCATGTGAAATGTTTCAAGAACTTGATGCAAGTGAGTATGATTATCGCTTAGCACGCAATGAAAAACTGTTGGGAGTTCAAGAAAATACTAGATTCATTGATGGTAGAAAGAACAAGTGGGATGGACGTCTTTTGGTAACAAATCAGGCTATTGTGTTTGAAAGCCCTGAAAAGAATGAACGAACCACTTGGACACGAATTGCATCAGTAGCTATAACATATCAAGGATGCCAAATCAGTCGCCGTACCGGTGTACCATGGAATTACGAATTTACTGCTACTCCCGGATTTGCTGCAGTGGTTAGAGCTCTTGGGCGCCCTTATTGATTTTTAAACACACCAAATAAAGATGCTTCATTGTTGTTTCTGTTCTCGCAAGATAAGCTTATACATACCGGATTCAGAGGCTTGGACATCTGTGACAACAAAGTGCTCTTGAGAGGGGGCTTTGTTGTTTTCAGGAGAGAGGACCACAATACTATCTTGAGGTTTTGGTGGTATTCCCCCGATATCATTGATACAAAGATCAAGTTCCTTTCTTGGTATCGTCGTTGAAATTCTGCCACCAGCTTCCGATTCTGAATGCTTAATGCCGTAAATCGCTGTAACCCGAAACGATTGTTGATTATCCTTTCGTGTGTAGATAATGGGCTGCCCAAAAGTATTCCGCACCTCCTTAACCATTTGGTTTAGCAGCCCATGCCATCGCATGTTATTTCGCTCCAATCACTGCTTTAAACAGCATTTCAGGGCGCGTGCAAATGTAAAGCGGATAGCTGTATACCTCAACCCATGCATTATTATCGCGATCAACGATGAGCGTAGTATAAAGGGGCTTTCCAACCGTGTTGGCAAAATCCAAGTTTTCGCCAGGAGAAAAGGTTTTTTGGAATACGCCCGAGGCATTCGCAGGAAAGAATTGACATTCATCAGGCTTAATGCCTATAGCGCGCTTTGTTCCAGCCTTCGCACTTACATTATAGTTGTGAATGCTGCGATAATTAATAAAAGTGACGCCAGCAAAATCAAAACTACCAAAGCTGCCCGAACCAATAGCACTTGGTGTTGTAACACCTCCTGCGCTATTAAGTGTCTGTATTAGAGCTGTGTTTAAATAGGTTTCCCGAATTGTTTTATGGTTTTTCAATTTGGAAAAGAATTCATTGCCACAAAGCCCAATAATGCGTGAACGATCAGAAAATGCTCCTTTTGAAGCTTCAATCATCTTCATAATGACTTGATCAACATGATCAGCAACATTGGTTGTTTCATCATTCAGTTTGAAGTCAATCGGTTTTGGTGGTGTAATTTCCCATTCCTTGTACCAATCGACAATAACAGAGCCATCCGCATCAAGAACAACACCTTGAATAGCACCAAGCTGCATATTCTCCCATATCAATTCGATTTCAGAAATCAGTTTCTTTTGTTTTCTAGCAATATATTTCATTGCCGTCTCTAACTGATCTTCCGTTCCAAATTCACGCCGGTCTTGGATTTCTTCTGATTTCACCGTATCACCTTTGGCAATCCGTGTTGTTTTGAAAAACCGAAGACGCCCATCTCTATCACCTTCTGCTAAAGGTGCCCCGCGTTCACTGATCTGAATCAATGTCAATGTATTGTCACGTCTCTCAATACCAACCACTGTGGTGCTTGTTTCAACTTCCTCAAAAAGATCAAGAGAACTAATGAGACCTGGTTGAAATTCATAGTTTTCAATAGCTTTCATCATGGTGATTGATGAGAAAGCATCGTGTTTAAAAAAATTCATATCCATGTGCATATTCTCCTATCGCAATAGAATCTTGTTATTGTCTTCTAAAGACTGAATAGCTGCCTTCTTCTGCTCATCTGTGATAGCATCTGACCATAGCAGTTCAGAAGCTTTTACAGTGCATAAGCGTGCAGTAATCACGGCACGTTGATCTGCCTGTGTCGCATCAACAGTAGCAAAAGAAATACCAGCAGGAATTTGACTGCCATCCGATGCCGCTGGATTAAGGGGGGTATATTTTTCTGATTCTGTAATTTTCCCCATGACAGTTCCTGCTTCAATGAATGCTCCTGATGCAAAAACCACTTCTTCGTTTGACATATCCCTATCGTACGGACCTAGATAGGCGCCATTGCGCACGTCGTCATAAATAATATTGCTCACTTTATTGCCCTCCAAGCTTTTTCCCATTTTGCATTGATTTTTGCCCTGCTCGTTCCATCACTGTGAGGAACCGTGGGTGATAATTTTAAAGATGAACTTTTTGAAGCTGCTGCTGCTAAAACAATATTTTTTGCTTTCTCAACTTTCATGCCGCTTTTAATTGCTTTTGCTGCATCAAAAGAAACGCCTAAACGCTTTGCTTGCTTTTCAAGGTTTGTCAGTGCTCCAGCACGTATTCTTTCCTTTTCAAGAGCAGCTTTTACGCTTTCCTGCTTGTCTTCGGTGTCCTCATCTTCACCTTCCTCTTCATCATCGAAGTCTTCGGTGTCTTCCGTGTCTGCGTCAATGTCGCTTTCGTCTTCATCTTCTTCGTCTTCATTGATGATGTCGACAATCTTTTCATCTTCATTTTCTTCGGCGCGGTATCTTGTGCGTGCCATGTGTTTTCTCCTTCTTTTGTTGATATTGAAGTTTGTGATATGGAATCCGTTAAGGCTTCCAAAGACTGCGCAAGAGTTCCCTGCGCATCTGCTAATCCAAGCGTGACAGCTTGGGCGCCTATAAAAGTTTCTGCTTTTGTGTCACGAATTGCGGCGGCATTCAGAGATCTGTTTTGTGCAACTAAATCAACAAACATTTCGTAGAGTAGAGCGCAATCGGCTTGCATTTTTATCTGTGCTGTATCAGCTAACGGCTCATGAGAATTGCCATGAACTTTGTGATCACCTTCAAAAACAAAGGTCCATTTAAGTCCGTGTTTTTCATCTGCACGTGATTGGTCAAGATGAGCGCAAACGACCCCTATCGAACCAACAACACCTGTGCGTGCAATCCAAATTTGAGAAGCAGAACAAGCAATGGCATAAGCTGCAGAACAAGCAAACTCATTGGCATGCGCCCAAATAGGCTTGGCGTATTGTTTTGAGAGAGTTTGAAATTCTTCAACCAAATCAAATACACCACCAGCTTCTCCTCCACCGCTGTCAATATCGAGCAAGACAGCATGAACATCAGGTTGTGCAATGGCTTCACGAAAAGAAGCTGCCAAGCCTTCATAAGAAGTGAGACCAGACAAAGCTCCAATCCATGCACCACGACGAACAAGCGTGCCATGAACCGGTAGGATAGCAACATTATTTTGCACCACATAAGTTTCGGGGGGTCTAAAAGACTCTGCCTCTCTCTGCGAAAAAGAACCTATGGGAAACTTTTCTCCAGCAAAAATACGTGGTGCAAGTGCATTGAGAATAACATCAAGCTTTGTGGAAGCAAGCATATGAGGAACACCAAAAAGCCGTGATGCCAAAAACGGCATATCAAGATTATTCGCCATTTGCGCGCTCCTTGCCACCTTGGTCGCTTGTGTCATCGTCAGAAGAATCTGAATCTTCAGAATCGATCACTTGATTGGCAACAGATGGGGCTACCGCATAGTTAGTATCAAAAGATAAGCCTCGCGCACGAGCATCATTGTTCTCTTCCTCAAGTTCAGCATGAATACTATCAATATCAAAGCCACGTTCAGCAAGAGCCATACGTCGTGTTTTCAAACCAGCACGTATTTCTTCTTTTTCCGCTGAGATATCTTTAATAGGATCAATCATTTCAAGAGGTGGTGCAAAGCTTTCACATTGAATCCATTGCAAAGAATTTTCTTCCCATCTCGGTAAATTCAAGCAGCCAGCGAGAACTGCCATTTCAACAAAGCGCTCCCAAACAACGCGGTTAAACTGAAAGGCAATGACATGTTCACGCCATTGTTTGACGTGCCGTCTAAACTGAATGATGGAGGTTCGCACATTGGAAAAATTGCCGCGCGTAACGTCTCCAGTAACAACGGCATAAGGCATATTGAGTGCTGCACAAATTTTCAAGATATTGCGAAATTGAAAAGCCTCATAAGAGCCACCAACCTCAACAGGATTTGAGAATGTAACCTCTTTATTCTCTCCTAAATAAAGAGATGCACCGGGCGCAATGACAGGCGCTTTGTATTCTTCTTCAACGTTGTTTTTATCACGATTATCGGATAATTTTTCGACGTTTGGTGAATTGTCCTTAATAAACACCGCGAAAAGAGCCGCCGTCCTTTTTCGATCAAGCTCCGCATCATCATAGGATTCGAGTTGAAAGATCTTTGTCATACTGCGTGTTATTTTAGGAGAACCGCGCAATTGTCCGGCAATACGACGCTCTTTGATATGAATGACCATTTCAGCAGGTACGCGCACACGTTCTTGGCTGCTAAAGTCTACATTTGAAGGGCAGTCATCATAGGGGTGATATTGCCAAAAATGATAAGCAACACGCTTGCCACTCGAATTAAACTCTATACCCATCCGAATGTAATTGCCTTCAATCTCAGCTGGTCCATTGTAGGTAAGATCGAGCATTTCAGTAGGATAAACTTGCAATTGAAGAGGAACACCAGAACGTCCATAAAGGTCGACATAATGCATTCTTACAAAGCATTCACCAGTCAAAAAAACTTCTCGTGCAATGGTTGCTTGAAGTCCATAAAAATTGGCATCTTCATCATAATCCGCCTCGTCAACCCATTGCCACCATAAATCTAAAATCTTTTTCTTCTCTTCTTGAAAACCTTCAATCCGAGGATAAGGTTTAATCCCATCGCTCACAGTTGCGGAAACCCATTCTTCAGTCGCAGAACCGTAAAGAGCTTCATTGTCATAAAGCCATCTTGAACGTGCAACAATGGTATCGCCACATTCTTCAATCGCTTTATTGATATGTTTTTTTGCAGGATCAAAACCACCCATTCGACGGCTTTTACTTGCAGCTTCAAAATGAGGACTATGATAATCAGGACTTTTAAAAAAGTCTTTGATTTTATTGATAAAACCAGCCATTAATAGCCTCGTGATATATTCAAATAAAAGATCTGCGAACACTTACGCCCTTCGAGATCTGCTATTTCTCTATTCAGCATCTCAAGAGCTTTGCGAAGATCCTCAACAGAGCGATTGCTTACTTGCTTATCGCCATGGCGTACCGATTGTGCTCCAGAATAAAGAGCTTCCTCAATTTGCTCGCGCCGCTTTTTTAAACTTTCAAGTCTCTCAACTTTACTGTTAAATTGCTCTAAAGTTTTATCCACAAATCACCTCCAATCCCCTCGCATATAAGGGTTCATCACCGTTCTAGATTGTTTTCTTTGAGGTTGTGCTGTCTGAGATCTTCTCGGAGAAGTAAGTGAAGAAATCCTAGGTGTTTTTTCTTCCAAAGAGCTTTCAGCAATTCTAAGTTTTTCCAAACGCTCTTCTAAGATATCGACTTCTCGATCAAGGTTTATTCCAGACGAAATTAAACCTTGTAAAGCAGCGTAAGCATAGACCCTACAATCCAAGGCTTCATTTCTTGCCTTTTCACTTTTTTGCCATTCAATCCGCTTAAAGCCTTTAAAATATTTGATGACTTTTCTTTCTGCGGTCAGTTGATCAAAATATTCTCGATCAAGGTTCTTGTGAAAGTGCGTTGCACCGGCACCTGATGCTTCAGGTCCTGACTTTTTAAACCGTGCCGTGATAATATCCTTCGCTGCATCAACACCAACAATATAGAGATTAATCTGTCCCTTATTGTTTCTGCTTGGACGGCTTGGCCATACCGCACGCCACCCCGCTTGTCCTTTAATACCCCAGATACGCCTTCCTTCACGAGGACGCACATAATTGTAAACCGATTGTGTGTGTCCGCCACCAGTATTAATACAAGCAGCTGTTATCCTGATGCCATCTTTGTAGCCCCCATGCTCCCAGCGTCTTGCAAGATATTCATCCAACTGATCCCACACTTCAAAAGAAGACGGATCACCAGGAATTATATGATAATCAATATTCCAGCTTTCTTCACCGCGCCCCCACCCTACAACCTCAAGCTCTAATCGGTCATTTTGAACATCAATACCAGCTGTCAGCAACACGGCTTGTGGTGGTGCAATAGGATAATCTTCACGTTTTGCATAGAGGCTATCTGTATCAATAACTTCACCGCTTCTATCCTCCCACGGTTCTCCAAGAACTGTATTCACAAAAGGCTGCAGAAGTGCTGGATCATCCTTAGCATTTAAAAACTCTCGCGCGCACTCCCCCCAAGTAAGCCAAGGAGAATAGAGCGCCGAAATATGGTAAGAACGCAAATTCGGTCTACTCGACTCACTCGTAGCTACCCAACATGCGCCACTTTCCTCACACATTAAATCCGTTTTTCGGTGTTCAGCGTGTTCATGACCACAATGAGCACAAACAAAAACAGCCTTTTCAGGGGCGCCTTTTGGCCATTTAATTTGTGACCAAACAATTGGCTGTAAAACACCGCACCCATCACAAGGAACATTGTAATATCTTTGATCACCAAGTACAAAATCCTTAGCAATACGGCTTGTGTCACGGTGGGTCGGTGTGGACAATTTAAAAATCTTTCTCTGCACAAAGGTCGAGGTACGCTTCTCGGCTATCGTCACTGGATCACCTTCGTTATCAACACTGAGAGGATAGGCATCAACCTCATCTAAAATCAGATAACGAATAGGCATAGAGCGCAAACCAGCAGCACTATTAGCTCCTGTAAGCATCAATGCTCCACCAGCAAACTCTTTCGAAAACATTGTATTGCCACTATCGCGTGCACGCGCAGGAGCAATGCGTTCACTTAAAGCAGGACTTGCTACAATCATTGGATCAAGACGCGTCTTTGACAATTTCTTCGCTGTATCAACGGTTGGCATGACATAAAGCGCAGGTCCTGGACTGTAATGAATAGCATAACCGCAGAAGTTCAATCCTGCTTCTGACATTCCAACTTGAGCTCCTTTCATGACAATTGTTGTTTCGATAGGCTCGTAAGAAGAAAGATTATCCATGATTTCGCGCAAATAAGGAGTGCGCGTCGTCCTCCAAAGACCGGGCTCAGAGCTGGCTACGGTGCTAAGGTATCTATTCTTATCTGACCACTGAGAAACAGTATATGGTGGGTCAGGTTGTCGCGCGTCATTGGCATTAGCAAAAAATTCTTCAACTGCATTTTCATACATTATTCGTTTCTTGTAACTTCTCTAACTCTGAAAAATGTGATTCATGAAAAGGCACTGGAATATTAACTGCCTCAAGCAAAGCTGTTCTCATGTAATAATCAATAGCACCTATAAGGCTAGCAGCATCGCATCCAACTTGTGCGGCAATACTTGCACCAAAACGATGAGGAAAATTTAACATAGCATCACGGTGTGCTCTGCCAAACTCACGTGCCGCTTTTTTCATTTCCTCGCGATCAACAGTAGTATTCCGCAAGCGTTCAAGAGCAATCTTCTCGCTTTCAAGAGCAACTTGCATTCGCTCCAGTTTTATCTTGTATTCGTTGGCTCCTTCTATAGAAACTTGTTTGATCTTTGTCCGAGCTTGCCCATCAGGTGCTAAAAATGGAGCTGGTCGTTTCGTGGGATTCTCATTCCAGATAGCTGTTGCAACGGCTTCATTAACAGAACCATCTTCAAAAAGAGCAGCATCAAACTTCCCTGTCTTAAATCGAGAAACAACCGCATTAGGTGAAACATGCATCTTTTTCGCAAAGGCTCGAAGCGATAGACCTTGACGCCCCTTCCTATTCATTGTTGCTCCTTGCTTTCTTCTCTGTCCTAAGAAGTAAGAATTTACGACGTTACAAATAATTGACAATCGGGTATAATCGGGTATATATTCCGGTATGCAAACAGATACACTCCAAATTACACAAGAATTGTTGGCTCTCATTACTGAGATTGATGAGTTCAAAGGTACTTGGCGTGCTTTTGGTACTCTTTCTCCTGAGCGATTAAATGCTCTTCGTCATATTGCTACTGTTGAAAGTATTGGATCTTCCACACGTATTGAAGGAAGCAAATTAACAGACCGTGAGATTGAACAGCTTTTAGCAAATTTAGAGATTAAACGTTTTAAGAGTCGTGATGAACAAGAAGTTATCGGTTATGCCAAGGTTATGGAAACAATTTTTCAATCTTGGAGTGATATTCCCATTACAGAAAATCATATCAAACAACTTCATCGTGATCTTTTATGCTATAGTAATAAAGATGAACGACATCGAGGTGAATATAAGACCTCACGTAATGATGTAGCAGCTTTTAATTCTCAAGGAAAAATGGTTGGTATCGTTTTTGAAACAGCTACACCATTTGATACACCGTATCGAATGCAAGAGCTTATTACTTGGTTCAATAAGACTAGTGAATTAAAAGATCTTCACCCTTTACTTACGATTGCTATTTTTAATGTCACTTTTTTAGCTATTCATCCTTTTCAAGATGGAAACGGACGTTTAAGCCGTATCTTAACTACCTTACTTTTATTACAAAAAGGTTATGTTTATGTACCATATTCATCACTTGAAAGTGTTATTGAAAATAATAAAGAAAGCTATTACTTAGCTTTAAATCAGACTCAAAAAACAATTTATACTAAAACACCCAATTGGGAACCTTGGATATTCTTTTTTTTACGTGCTCTACAAAAACAAAAACGCCAATTAGAAATAAAAATAGAGAGTGAAAAAAATGCTCTTTTTTCCTTATCTGAATTGGCTCTTAATATCCTTGATTATGTGCGTAATCACGGACGTGTTACAACCCGTGATATGGTGCGTGAAGTTGGTGCAAGTCCCAATACACTTAAAGTAACCTTTACATCATTAGTTGAAAAAGGTCTTTTGATACGTCATGGTGGTGGGCGATCAACTTGGTATAGCTTACCTTAATTTTTATTGCCTTTAAAGCACCTCCCCATTTTTGAGAACAGGGAGGGAATCATGTTTTAAGTTTAAGCTACTTTTACGACAGATCTTTCTAAAACCTGTTTTGCTTCTTCAATGAGTGTTTTATACTGTTTGCTCTCTTCTATTAATGTAAAGGCTTTCACAAGATGCATGTGAAGAGGTCCATAAATATAAACAGCCTTTTTAGTAGGAGACATTTTATCCCAGTCTTTTGGGAAGCGTTAAAATATAGTCCTTTCCCTCTTCAAATGCATACTGATCAATGCGATTCGTAATCCAAGTAGCAAAACGTTTTCTTATTGCCAAAAACGTATGTAAATCACGTGCATTAACAGTTTGAAAAGTTTCCTGATCAATGATCTGTTCTTTAATTTCTATAAGTGTATTCATTGTACACCTCCGTGAATTTGCTCTCTCAAACATGCCAATCCTCTAGAGGTGATTTTCGTTGAAGGCAGCACCTTCTCTGTACCATCCGGTCTTTGGATAGTGATAGCAGGGCAATCCATAAAGCTTTTCTTTATTTTGTCCTGATAAGGTAACAGAGGCGCCCCTCCCTTGATAAAGGCATGAGGTAAGATTTCACTTTTTCCAAACATTTTGTAAGTCACACCGCGTTTTGTTTCTTTTGCTTGAAAAAATTTAAGAGGGATCGGTGTTCCTGAACCAATGATATCTGTCTCAAGAAACTTTGCTGTTGCCTTTTCTTTAATATAAACACCTTTCTTAACACGCTTTGATTTAGCTGAGGTAACTTCGGAAACTTGCGTTTCAGTAAAGCGTTTAACTTGTTTTGCTGTGATATTTAGAGCATTACGCAAAGCCCAATTAAGGCGTGGTGCTTGAAGATTAGTGAAGGTATCCTTCACTTGTTGAAGATACCATTTTTGATGGATAATTAACTTCAACTTCTAAGCTTTTTTTGAGGTTTGTGTTGACGTTTTGGAAGCTTTATATTCTTTTGGTTTTTCGAGTGAGGTTTCCTCTATCACTGGTTCAGATGGTATTTGATCGAGTTCTTTTTCTACCTGCTTAATTTGTTCAACTGCCTTGTCAGGTTTTGTTGTTGTAACGTCAACAAAAGGTTTTGCAGCATTGGCGCGTTTGAGACGCGCATAGACTTGATTGGAAATCTCAACAAATGGATTATTTGGTGTTGAAGTTTCAAAACGAATAATATTCTTGTTATCGCCAACAACACACATTGGCTTAGTAATGACAGCTTTCATTATAGCTCCTTTTAAGACGTCATTTAATGACATCATTGGTCAATTAATCATTTTTTTATCTGAAAAAACAAAACAGCCAGTTTTACGCGGAAAACCGGGCTTTTAAGCCACATTAAAAGCTTGATATTCTACTGAATTTTTGGGGATATTTTTGGATTTTAGATACAACACGACTAGTGCCGTGCTGTCATTAAATACTATTTTTCATATTCTGTCAACAAAAAAAATCATGATATTATGTTTTTTTTATTTTTATCCTATAAATACTTTTAGGAGTATTAATTTTTATTGCTATACGGATATAGCATTGATCAAATTTATTTGGACAATTCTCTAACGATCAAAATATTTATTAAGCATTTTCTTAAAAAAACTGAGAGCGTTTTTTCATATCTAATCGTCCACGCCAAGCTCTCTCCTCACCTCTTCAGAACTATAAAAAGTAGTCTCTCCTCTTCGAACGCGTTCTCTTACCTGTGAAGCTAAATAATAATCCTCCGCTTCCTCTATTCCTCGTTCAATAATCTCACGCAAATAAAAAGACTTTGTACGTCCTGTCTTAACAGCTAAATTATTCAAACGTGTTTCGAGATCACTTGGCAACCGAATAGATATCGTCATAACGCAATCCTTATCTTTGTATTCACTGTAATACAAATACAACAAACTGTACAGAAAAATGTTTCACGTCATATTGCAAAAAATTACATAAAGTATTTACCATTTAGTTTTTCTATCAAAATATTTTTTGGAGACATTTAGAGCAATTCGTAGTGAACTCACAAGATGAGGTAGCATTTGATTTTCTTAAGATATCTGATCTGAAAGACTGGATCCTACATACATATGATTGGTTAACTAAAGATTGTCACAACCTTCGCCAATACCTCATTCATAATAGCTGTTGGCAAACTTTCTACTTTACGCCCATTGCGCACCACCAAATCGAGAACACGAGGCTGATCGCAACGAATGACCCCCCTAGTTCTTGTACCCGTAAGCAGCACTGCAAATCCAATACGGCGAACAAAATTTCCACCGCTTGTGATTGGCAAAATAACTGGTAAACCTGTTGCTTGATTAAAATCATCAGGAGAAACAATGACAACAGGACGATACCCACGCTGCTCTCGTCCTTGGATTGGTTCCAAATCTACCATATAGATGTCACCACGCCTCATATAAGCTCGCCCCCTACAGCAGAGGAATCAACCCACTCACGGTCTTCAGGTGATTGTGGTTGCGAATAATCGGAGGCAGCTAATAACTCAGCCATTGTGTATCGCGGCTGAACTGATGGTCCTACGACAAGACAACCATTATCAATAACCAAACCAACTTCGGTATTTTCAGTCAAGTGAAGAATATCAAGCAATGCAGGCGGTATAGAAAGCATCACGGATCCTCCAACTTTACGTAATTTTGTTGTGTGCATAAAACGCCCTCTCTAATATTATATAAAAATATAACATTCTAAAGCCCATAATTCAATAGCTTGTATGCTTTTGTGTAAAATATTTAAGAAGCACATTTAGAGCAACTCGTAGTGAAGGTACAAGATGAGGTAGCATTTGATCTTCTATAACGAGGTACTGTAATGCTGCAGAAAGGTTATACTGTCCATAGAGACACTGTGCTTCTTTTAGTGCCTCTTGCATGTTGATAAACTGCTCTGTTGCTATCTGTACCCATTTCTCTCTTGCATCGTCATTAGAAGTTATAGGTATTTCATCATAAACAGCACCAAGCAATCCTTTTGCACAAAGGTAATTGTTTTTCACTTCAATATATTGTTGCGCAGCGCCATATTGCTCTTGTGTTATTATACCTTTCAAATAAAGCCGCCCTATGTAGGTACCAGCGAGCGGATTTTTTGCATCTTGTAGTGTTAAACCAAAGCGCTTTGCACGCATTTCAATCGCCAATTGATCCACAGGTTCACGCAGTGTTTTTGCTCTTGAGATGCGACCATTTGGTTCTCTGACACGTCCTTTAATCCGTGGACGCCCTCTCTTCTTTTTATTTTTTTTCACAAATAACCTCAGATACCTGTTTAACGTTTTCCCAAATTTCCTCTGAGTTTGACCGTGTTTCTCCACCCAAAATCACTACAAATAACAGCAACACTACTGATATCCCAAGGGCTGGTATTTTTTTCCAATCATCATCATTATTTATTATCCATACGGAGACAAATATCAGTACTCCAACTAGAAAGCCTGCCAATAGATCACAGCCTCTCTCAATGAGAGCATTATGTTGTAATGATTTTATTTCGTGCTCTGTAATAGTATAGTTATAAACTGGCTTGGATTTACAGATTGCACTAAAGGTATGGAGCGGCGGCTTATCAGACATTTAAACACCTTCTGTTTAAAAAGGAATAGCATCATTCATAACGGTATGGGGCGTATTAAGAGGTCTATGAAAGTTTCTATCATTAGAAGATGACTGCTCTTGATCATCATCATTTTTGCTATCTAACAGCTTTAAGTCGCCTTTGAATTGTGGCAACACAATCTCTGTTGAATATCGATCATGACCGTTCTTATCTTGCCATTTACGGGTTTGTAATTTTCCCTCTACATAAACCTTTGAACCTTTACTGAGATACTGAAGAGCTATTTTTGCTAGATGCGGATTAAAGACCACAACCGAATGCCATTCTGTTTTGTCTACTTTTTGATTGGTAGCCTTGTCTGT
>NZ_JBEPLT010000015.1:0-31225 GCF_040545385.1 Bartonella japonica | reverse complement strand
TCTAGGCTTCTAGGCTTCTAGGCTTCTAGGCTTCTAGGCTTCTAGGCTTCTAGGCTTCTAGGCTTCTAGGCTTCTAGGCTTCTAGGCTTCTAGGCTTCTAGGCATGAGTATAAATATGCCAAAAGGATCTAAATATTCATCAACCAATTTTCTTTTGACAGTGTGTTTAAAAATTTAAAATTCATGAGAAAAAAACACATTAGATAAAGTTATGTTATTGGGAAGAGGGTGCTTGACTCGTAATATGGTAAAAAATCCGGATGAATACATAATATAATGATTAATAGCGATGATTAAGAGTATAAATCCTTTGGGTTTTTATGTGATCCAATCATTTGGATGATAGACTGGTCGATTGATTTTACAAAGAATGGTACGATTATTGAAGAATAAGAACATTTTTTCATTTTAGATAGTCTTACATTTATCAAAAATAACAAAATATTAGAGATGAAGAAAATCATGAAACAATGCTGGTATAGGGTCTTTACTTTTTATGTATAACAATTTCATGATATTATCATAATGATATATTGGTTTGTTATGTATTAAGTACTTTTTAAAGTTTATATAAATCATGTTATTGTATATTTAATAGATAGAATTCATTTTTATATTATAAATATTTTATATGTTTTTATGTATTTACATTAATATCATAACGTGTTATACATCATCACACATAATAAAATATATTCATCGTGATTTTTATAACTATAAATATTCTTTTATTTTTTCAGTAAAGAAAAAGAGGAGCAAAGAAAGCTATGTTTAAAGTATTTAGAAATCGTTTGTGTCCATATATATTTACAGCATTTATTCTTTATTTGGCGCAGACTATAGAGAGTTATGCGGGTATTGTGCAAGCGCAATTTCAAGAGAGAGGAGCTGTTGTTGCGCTAGAAAAAAATACAATGATGCCGACGGTAGATATAGCTGTTGTTCGTGATATAGAGAGGAAAGATGGGTTAGCTTTTGTAAAAAGTGGAAAAGCATCTTTATTTACATTAGTTTGGGATACTGTAAGTGTTATCTCATTATTGGCTTCTCTTGCAACAGGGAGTATCCTTGGTGGTGTCATATCTTTTGTAGGATTGTTGTTGTAAATCTAAAAGAAGAGAGCTTTTTGTTTTATCAGAGTATTTTACCCTTCGTTTCGTTCTTTGGAGCGATCAGCATCAGGAGTGGTCTATACGACGTTAGGTCGTGATCATTCTTGATGAGCTGGCGATAGCTTCTAGAACGATACAGATGTTCTTATTACTGAAATGGGGAACCATTCTCGTTGTGGCAGGATATAAAATTTTAAGGGAGAAAAACAGTCTCTCTTTTCATCATCACCTTTAAATTCGGTGTTGTGATTTTCAAAACTATCCAAAGCAATATTTTTGAAAGAATGGGTATTTCGCAAAGAATGGAGATTTCGCATTGCCTCACGCTTTTGTTTAGAGCATTTTTAAATGGGATTACGCTCTTCATGCAAAACACAATGCTATTGTGTGCATATCATAGGTTTGTTTAAAGAAACATTTTTTCAGGCTCAAAAGATTATTTTGCGATGGTGTGTGTGAATAGTATAATGCAAAGTCCACTATACACAGCTACCTTTACTAAGATGCAAATCAACATCATTATTCACTTTGCTAGCTTACCATTTATTTGCTTACTTTCAATGTTACAACAGTCCTTGCACTCAGACGGTTCATAAGAGGTATTTTTGTTCTTATTTCAAGTAATTTTTACTTAATTTCTTCCTGTAATGTGCAAGAAAATAGTTGTGATTGATTTAAGATAAATAGATTTTAAGTGAGAGAATCTTATAATAATCTGAGTTTTTATTGAATACAAAAAATAGTAAATTATCATTATAAATCAATATGACAACATAATAAATAAATGCATTGTTTCTTGAAAGATTATTCTTGTTATAGAGAATGATTACTTTTATAAATCTTACTTACTTCTATAGCTTAAGTGACTATAGTCCTTATGAAAACGTGTTGTTTTCTCTATTACCTCGTTTTACTTAGACAACATTAGATCCTCCCTTGTATTGAATGTTTGTTTACCGCGTCGCTTAGGGGCATAAGACACTCTTTAGAAGATCATGATTTTGCAGACACGTAAAGGAGGATAAAACAAGGTGTTATAGTTGTGGAGCAAAGATTATTTTAGGCGTTCTGTAAGAGGGATTTTTCGATCTTAAGAACCAAGACTTGTTCGTCCTTTCCTGCAACGCGGGGGCTGATCTCACGATTTTGGTGAGCGTACAGAGAGAGAGTTTGAGAGGTGGTAGCCTCTCATTTTGTATTATGTATGAATGGAGTGAATTCTAGTTTTTTATTGAAAGAGTATAAGATCATAATCAGGAGGAGCTAAACGTAATATGAGCGCATCATAAGACCAACTAACATATGCAGATAACAAAGAAAAAATGGTTCCACCAACTATCATTAGCACTTCAAAAGCTACGGATGTTCTTTCTGGTATTCCTTCGCGATATTGTAAGAGGAGGCCGTAAATAAATAAGAAGACCATTAATGCACAACCTCCTGCGGGAAGATTTGCAATGAAAATGATTGGTTTACGACAGATTAGAAGTAAGAGGAAAAGCATACGTGTAAAAAAGCTTTGTTTATAAGGACGTGTTTTTGAGAAACATATTGTTTTTCTTCTTGGGTATTTAATTTGTTAGCGGTGTTCATATTCCCTTCCGATTTACTTTTTGATAGTTATATTCAAGTTTTAGGTGCAAATCTATTTTCTTTTGTGAGAACTATTAAATCACTTCGTCTAAAATAAATAGATCATTCACATCGAATAGAGGGACCCTTTGTGCGAGAATGATCTGTTCATACTTTTTTCATTGTTTGAGGGGTTTTGTGCAGATAAATTAAAAGATCTTTACTGAAAACTAAAACTTTCTGTTTCGTTCATATCTGCTGTTTCTAAAGTTTTGCTTGATGCTTTAACTTTCAGAGTCATCTTATTACATTACATGCTTTTGAGATATTTTGGGAAATTCTTATATTTTTGCAGCATGGTTTGCAAAATAAAATTTAAAAACTATAATATTTGGTGGACTAAAATGGTGTTTAGGTTTTCTCAACGAATTGGTAAAAGAGCGTAAGAGACAGATTTATTGTTTTCTTAAATGATTTTGATCCATACGTTAATTCTATTTTTGAAGTGCAAATGAATGGCTTTTCTTGATCCATTTTAAGAAAGTTTGAACTTTCTCAATATTGCGTACTGAAATTCTTATTCATCTTGTGAAGTAATAAACAACATTTATAAACCATCTGTTGCTTTGAAAGGTAATAAGAGCTTTCTCATGCGTTTGTGGTGGGATGATTCAGTAAGAGGTCTTGTTGGGCGCGAAGGCGTGCAATCCATTGATCTTCCCGAATAGCGGCGTTATGTATTGTAATAAGCTCATTTTTTTTAATTTCAGCTGTTACTGTTGCTTTTTCCAGAAGACCACAAGGAATAGCTTGCTGGGTGCGTGCTTCTTCATGGCTCATGATCCAAGCACGATAAGTATAAAGTCCAATGAAATCTAACTGATCACCAGGGTATAAATTTTTCTTAGCAACAGCACAGACTTCCGCTACGGGTTGGTTAAGAGGTGCCATATCTTTTTTGCCATAGAGCATAACTCGTGCACAGGTTAGGGGAACTTCCATGGCTGTTAAATGATAGGGACGATGAAAAGTGAAGTAAGGCCCTTTCCCAATTTTTAAATCTTCCATACGTTCGCGCAGACGTGGATGTGTTATCTCCACAATGGCAAAAACACCTGGTGAAACTCCTGGACCTGTTGAATAATCCACAACCCCACACTGCTTTAAAAGACCACCATCCTGTTTTGGAATAAGTACTTTGCTTAAATCTTGAAGCGATGCTTGTGGTCCATGCATTCCTGGGCGATCGGGGAGAAGCCCAGTTGCATTGGCAATTGCTGCCATTTCAACCATCGTTTTAGAACCATCAATGAATTCCACCAACATGCGAACATTCATGTTCCGTCGTAATGCTTCCTCTTCGTAAGCATCAGGTGTTGCATCAAAGATAAGAGGATTATTTTTTCCCTTCCCTGCTGCAACAATCTTGTGTCCAAGGGCTGAAACAAATTCAATGAGTTCCATACAGGAAGTCGGTTCATCGCCAGCGCCAAGTGTATAAATGAGACCTCGTTTGTCTGCTTCATGTTTCAGATAAATGCCAATTGTAACGTCTGTTTCAACATTCATCATGACAAGATGTTTGTTGTTTTCAAGCGCTTTAAAACCAATTTCTGCTCCAATTTCAGGATAACCTGTTGCATCAACGATAATATCAATTTGTTCATGGCATAAGACAAGATTAATATCGCTTGTGGTTGCAATTAAACCTTTTTCAATGGTTTTTGTGAGAGCATGAGTACTTTCAACTTCACATACATGTCCATCTTCACCGTAGGCTAATAGAGCAGCCTCAAAAACTCGAGATGGTGTTCGAGTCGCAACGGCTGCAATTATTATGCCATCCATTTGTGCGACGCTTGATAGTAAATCTGTCCCCATTTCACCACAGCCAATGAGTCCAATACGGATAGGTGGGTGGTTTTCTGCGCGTTTCTTCAAATCACGCGCTAAACCTGTTAGGCTTACATTGCTTGCCATTATTTTTTCTCATTTGAAAATTACCCTTTTGAAAAGGTGTCTCTCATTTATAAAGCGCGTTTGCTTTTAAGACAATTTGTCTTTATTCTTGTTGCTCTAATCAATGAGCTTTATAAAAGCAAGAGGGTATACATGCTTTTATCAAATAAAACAGGAATAGCATTGTGCAGAAAAAAATAGCAGTACAAGATGTAACCAATTTTATTGGGAAAGAAGTAGGGGTGTCTCAATGGCGTCTTGTTACACAGGATATGATTAATCAATTCGCATACGCAACAGATGATCACCAATGGATACATGTAGATGAGGAAAGGGCTAAAAAAACGCCTTTTGGCGGGACTATTGCTCATGGTTTTTTAACATTATCACTTTTGTCTACTTTGGCTTATGAGGCTCTTCCAGAGTTGGAAGGTACAATAATGGGGATTAATTATGGTTTTGATAAAGTGCGCTTTATGAGCCCTGTGAAAACAGGTGTGCAGGTGCGTGCTCGGTTTATTTTAAATGATGCTGAGATTCGTTCTTCTGGTCGGGTCGTTTTTCATTATGGTGTTACCGTGGAAATCGAACAGTTTAAAAAACCAGCTCTCACCGCTCAATGGCTTATTGTTGCAATGGTTGGTGAGAAATCTGCAAATTTCTAAAGTGTTTTAACGTTTTGTTTTATCTAATTTTCTCACAATTTTATCAGAAGTCCACTGGGTTACAACATTAAGAACAATCAAAAGAATGATAACACATGTCATGATGGAAGTGTTATAACGCTGATAACCATAGCGGATCGCCATATCGCCTAGATCACCCCCACCGAGATATCCAGCAAGTGAAGTGGTTCCAATAAGAGAAATAACCATAACTGTAAAACCCGTGATGAGGCTAGGAAGTGCTTCGGGAATAAGAACATGTCTGACAATTTGAAGACGGCTTGCTCCCATGGAACGGACAGCTTCAATGAGACCTCTCTCAACTGTTTTAAAAGAGAGTTCTGCCATTCGTGCATAAAAAGGAATAGCTGAAATGGTAAGTATAAAGATTACCGCAGGCATTCCTATTCCTCTTCCTACAACTATACGCGTAAGAGGGAGAAGGTAAAATGCGAGAATAATAAAAGGAATAGCATGAATACTATCAATGATAATACTCAAAGGGCGATTGATAAGATATGAGGCAAAAATCCCTCCACGTGCAGTTGTGTAAAGTAGAAGACCAAGAGGAAGTCCTATAATAAGTGCCACCAAAGAAGCACTTATTGTCATCAATATTGTATCGATAACAGCCGTTGGGGAGTTCATGAGCAAGGACATTAAACATAACCTAAAACCTCACAATATCGACCTTTTTCCGTTAACCACTGAATAGCTTTTTCTAAAGCTTCTTTATCTTGGCTAGGAAGCCCTAAAAATAATCGTCCGATCGTTTCGCCTTGAACTGTATCAATGCCACCATGAAGAATACGTGCTCTTAAACCGGTTTCATCTTCCAGAATATGGAGAAAAGGTTGTTGGGCAGTTTCGCCTGCAATATTGATTTCAATAAGTGCTTCTTGACCTATTGGTTTAAGATTTTTCGCAAACTTTTCAGGAAGTTGTGGAGTAACAAGTTTAAGCATAGCAATGGTTGTATCATCTTGCGGTGATGTAAAAATATCTTTTACCTGTCCTTCTTCCACGATACGACCCTGATTGAGGACAACAACACGATGCGCAATGGTGCGCACAACTTCCATTTCATGAGTAATGAGAACAATGGTAAGATTGAGACGATGATTAATATCGGCAAGAAGTTCTAGAATAGATTGTGTTGTTTCAGGATCAAGAGCAGAAGTAGCTTCATCTGATAACAATATTTTAGGATTAGCTGCTAGAGAACGCGCAATTCCAACACGTTGTTTTTGTCCTCCTGATAATTCTGCTGGATAACAGTATTCTTTCCCGCATAATCCGACCAATTCAATGAGTTCAAGGGCTCGTTTATAGCGTTGTTTTTTATGTAGACCTGTTAGCTTCAGTGGTAATGCAATGTTATCAAGAATATTTTTTGATGATAAAAGATTGAAATGTTGAAAAATCATTCCGATACGTTGGCGATAAGGCGCCCATTCTGTCTCTGACAGATTCGAAATATCCACGCCTTCAAAGAAAATAGATCCTGAATCAATTTTTTCTAATCCATTTAAACAACGAATAAGCGTTGATTTTCCTGCTCCACTCCGTCCAATAATGCCAAGGATTTCTCCAGCATGGATACGCAAAGATAAATTGTCAACTGCTGGAATACCAGATGTTTTATTAAAACAACGGCTGACGTTTTTTAAGGAGATAAGAGCGTTTTTTTCCATTCATAATGACCAAGATGTTTGGGACAATTACCAAGATGTTTGAGCGGTTGTACCAAAAACCTCTTTGATTTTTGCACGGATAAGGTCATTGTTATAAGAAGCAACTAATTTTTTTATCCATGGTTCATCTTTTTCGGCAGTGCGTACAACGATGATATTGTCATAAGGATTATTTTTTGTTTTTTTCCCATGCGATTGCATCTTTTTGTAGATCTAATCCTGAGACAATAGCCCAGTTGGTGTTTATAATTGCGATATCAAAATCGTCGATTGTTCGCCCTAACATACCGGCATCTAATTCGCGAATTTGTAAGTTTTTATGGTTTTCAGCAATATCAAGTGGGGATGCGAGAATATTATTGGAATCCTTTAATTGAATAAGACCTAAAGAATTGAGAAGAAGGAGAGCTCTTCCGCCATTCGATGGATCGTTAGGGATACCAACATGCGCACCATCACGCAGTTCTTTGAGATCTTTGATTTTGCGTGAATAGACACCAATTGGGGTGATAAATGTATATCCTACAGTTGAAAGTTTATAGCCACGTTGTTCAACTTGTTGGTTAAGATAAGGAGTGTGCTGGAAAGCATTCGCATCAATTCCTCCTGCGTTAACAGCATCGTTAGGTAAAGTGTAATCAGAAAAATAAACAAGCTCAATATCTAAACCAGCTTTTCTTGCTTGTTCGGCAGCGTCTTTCCAGATAATTGCTTCACGCCCTTCCATGATACCAAGTTTAATTTTTGATTTGTCGGCAGCCATTGACAAGGTAAGAGAAAACAAAAATGAAAAGAGGGAAGGGAGTAATCTGATAGTGGCATTCCTGTATATTTTTTTTAAGAGCATGTGCGTTTATCTTCTTTTCCCTTTATACAAGAGATTTTTTGAGAAAAACTTTAAGGTACTTTTATACTGCTTTGAGGAAGGTTAGCGATATAGAAGCTTTATAGAATATTCAATCACTTTTCTTCAAAAAATAATATGCCTTTATACTGTCTATGTTTGGGGAAAAGCACTACCATTTTCTAGCGGTATACCTACAAAACTCAAAAGAATAAATTCTTCGTATTGCAAAATTTGTTTAGGGAACAAATGACGGTTTCAAAACTTCTTTAAGTGACAATTGGCTGAAGGGCTACATAGTCAGATGATTGTTTTGAAAGCAGTAAATCCTACAAGTGAATAGTAAATTCATGAGGAGAATATTATGCAATCAAAACAATAGTCCATGTGTATGGCGGTAGGGGATACAAAAAGAGAGCTTTTCTTGAAATGTAGTGGATCTTTGAGAAGACAAAGAATGACTCATCATTTGGAAAATGCATTTGGTTTAAATGCGGTAAATTTTTGTAAAAGCAAGTATTTTGCTTTCATAATTTTGGAGAGGAAGAAAAAGAATGTTAAAAAAGAGTTTCTTATCAACAACACTATTGTTATTGACTTTGGGGGGGGCAGGGGTAGGAATATCTACTTCACATGTGTTTTCTGGAACAATTTCTCGTATAGCATCAGGTCAGGTGGCTTTACGCACAGGTCCTGCAACAGATTACAAGGTTATCGAAATGATACCAACTGGAGCAAAAATGCATATTAATGGCTGTTTATCCAATAAATCTTGGTGTTCTCTTCATTATAATGGAAAGTCTGGGTGGTCATCGGCACGTTATTTAAATGTTAACAATATTCCTACCCTTGATTTTAGAAACAAGCATGTGAAGTCAGATTCTATGGTAAAAACACAAAAGAAAAAAGTGAAACGGGTTGTTCCCAGTTTTAAAGATCTTAAAAGACCTCAAAAAATACAGAAATATACGCCCAAATTGTATAGAACGGACATAATTATTGATCCTACAGGGATAAAAAAAAGGGATGAACGAACAATTTTAAATCCATCAAAAAAAGCGTATGGCGTTTCTGTAGAACACGTATCGGCTTATAATCCCATGTTTTCTAATGATGTCAATTTCAGAAATTTTGAACGAAACGAAACGCGCTATCGTGTTGTGACCTATCCTAGTATATAGAGATCAAGCAAAACTGTTGTCATTGAAAAGATGGAAAAGAAAGACAGGCAGCATGAAGTAAAAGACGCTTTATACTGCCCTTTATATTTAGTTTGCTGTTTTAGGCGTTATTAAGTTACGAGAAATAAGCAATTCAGCAATTTGAACTGCATTCAATGCAGCTCCTTTTCTCAAATTATCAGCAACAATCCAGAAAGCCAAACCATTTTCAACGGTGATATCTTCACGAATACGGCTAATGAAGGTATCATCTTCTCCAGTGCTTTCGTAGGGTGTTATATAACCGCCATTTTCACGCTTATCAATAACCTGACATCCTGGTGCATTGCGTAGAATTTCTTGTGCTTCATGAGCACTGAGTGGTTTTTCAAATTCAACATGAACGGCTTCAGCATGACCGATAAAAACAGGAACGCGAACAGCAGTGGCTGTTAATTTTATTTTAGGGTCGAGGATTTTCTTTGTCTCAACCATCATTTTCCATTCTTCTTTTGTATATCCATCTTCCATGAAAACATCGATATGCGGAATGACATTAAAGGCAATGCGTTTGGTGAACTTTTTTAATGTAATTGGATCAGCAACGAAGACTGCCCGTGATTGTTCAAAGAGTTCATCCATTCCCTCTTTACCAGATCCAGAAACCGATTGATAAGTAGATACAACAACACGCTTAATAATTGCAGCATCATGGAGAGGCTTTAATGCTAAGACAAGTTGAATTGTTGAACAATTAGGATTTGCAATGATATTGCGTTTGGAAAATGTTTTAATCGCTTCTGCATTTACTTCAGATACAATCAAGGGGATATTGGTATCATAACGCCAAGTAGAGGAATTATCGATCACCACACAGCCGGTAGCAGCGATTTTAGGAGCATATTCCTTAGAAATACTTCCCCCTGCAGACATGAGACAAATATCCGTATCAGTAAAGTCGTAAGTATCAAGTGCTTTGACTTTTAAGGTTTTATCACCATAAGAAACTTCTTGTCCTAAGGAACGCCGCGACGCTAAGGGTACCACTTCGTGAGCAGGAAAACCACGTTCTTCTAAAATTGTGAGCATTTCACGACCAACATTCCCAGTTGCGCCGACAATTGCAACTTTAAAACTCATCTTTCATACTCCTGCTTCTCTCCACTCTTTTTTCTCTGGGCTATACCCAGGAGAGAGCGAGTTAGCCAAGGACTATTAATTTATTGATTTTCAGAAGCACCATTTTATGTACGCAAATCATAATCTACGGTACAACAAACAGCTTATCTCGAATATGTTGCCCTTCTGAATTTCCGAGAGTTGAGAAAATTTGAATGTTTTATGTCAAGCCGTATGAGTATATCTTTGACATCGTTTCAATTTAGTAAATTCTTTATCTTCTGTCAATTATTTCCCTTGATGAAGTTTGAATTTTGCTACGGTTGCATTAGCTATTGTATTGGTGGAATTTTATCTTTTATTTATTCATTAAGTATCTGTTATATAATTATATTTTCATAAAGGTATAGCAGTATTTTTTGCTTGTGATTTCCACTTTTTATTTTGGAATTTTCATTTTATTGAAGAGATTCTATTCTCTTAATTATAGAAGCATTTATTATAGAAGCACTCATTTTAAAAAGGATCACATCATAAAAGGAGTTTCCGTTCTCAGCAAAACTCAACTGCAAGATCGTCTTTTTATTTTTAGAGTCTAAGAATTTTGAAATTTTTTAAAAGTAAATATTCTGTTTTGCTCGATATTCGGTTATCATTATAGTCTCTGATTTTTGTTTTTTGTTGAGATATCAGCGTAAAAGAAGGAAATAGGAATATATTAGTATAGCGGCAATTTCCTGCAAGAGTCCTTTCTCCACATGATTCAATCTTTTCTCATATTGGGGAACTTTCTCATATTTTTCGATTTATTAAAAAATGATGCCTCAGTGATTGCCTAATTGGCTTTGAGAAAGTCCTATAACGCTTCTTCTAAAGCAAATTTTTTCTACAGAAATGTCATTGAAATGTAAATTTTTGTCTCGCACTCTCAAAGCTTCATAGACAGTAGTGAGTGCTCTTGCATTGGTATTTTAGAGCTTGGCACTGAACTCAAATCAACCTCTTGCTTTTAGTGCTTAACATATTCGACATGACAAGAACTCTCAGAAGAAGCCGAGAGACTTGCAAAGCAGGATATTTTGGTGTTTGAGTTTAGGGATTCTAGTTCTTATTAATCACTGCGTATACAACAAAATCGCGGGTTAATTCATAGAGAGATTTCCTTAAATGATTCAATAAGAATCAAGAAAGTTTTAATTTTGGTTTCCTTATATTGTAATTAAATTATTATAATATATTAATTGATAATGATAATCTAATTCTTCTTGTATTGAGTGGGAGACTTGAATATCGTAAGATCTTCTCATTCTAGTTCCTCATTTATGGTGAATAAGTTAAAATCATTCTCTAGCATGTCATAGATAAGATCGATGTCTGGATAAAAAGTGTTTGAGATAAGGGGTAAAAGTTTTTCTTGTAAATCCTTTCAAGATAAGCACTACTGTTATGGTATTGTAATAAGAGAAATTATGACGTTGAGGTAAGCTCTCAAGACATTGGGGGCTTAACAAATAGGGAGGTTAATAAAGTGAATGATAACACTCTTTTTTAGAACAGAAAATATTGAAAAAACTGAGTAAAAAAGGACATCATATCGATGAAGAAGTGATAGACTACTGTGCTTTTTAGAAAAAAACTGGAACATTATTTGTGTGGTGTTTTTTCATCGTCGTGTAGTGGGCGGGCTTCTGAGGTAAGCATAATGGGAATGCCATCGCGAATAGGATAGGCGAGTTTTGCTTTGAGTGAAATTAACTCTTGTGTTTTTCGGTTGAAAGAAAGCGTGCCTTTTGTGATAGGACAGGCGAGTAACTCAAGCATTTTAGGATCGGTAGTCATTTTTTTCATATTTTTACATTTTTAATTTAAATGGTAATCTAATTTAAATGATAATCTGCTCCCGTTTGCTTCATTAATGAGCGTTCTGTTAAAGCGAGAAGAGTTTGGGCACGGATTTCAATATCTGGAGCCTCTAAGAGTGCTTGTTTTTCTGCTGGTGTAAAGGGGATTAGCGCTGAAAACGCATTAACCAATAAAGGTGTAGGGGCTTGTACAATATTGCTCCAATTATAGTCCACTTCATGCATAGTCAGGTATTTTTCAACAATGCTGAGTAAGTTCTCTCGATTAATATTTTCTGTAATATTGGGTTCTTGTAAATCTTCTATATTAGATTGGATAAGGGCGGTTCGATAGGATTTTGTATTCACTAATTCCTGTTTTAATGTGAAGCGACAGATACCTTGTAATACAATGAACAGTTGTCCATTTCCTGTTTCGTTATAGTTTGTAATACGTCCTATACAACCTGTTTTATAGAGTTGTGCGGGGAAGAGATCTGTCTTTGATGAAAGTGGTTGAATGATTCCTAGTAAACGGTCAGATAACATGACATTTTCAACCATTTCGAGTGCTGATGGTTCAAAAACGTTGAGTGGTAAAAAACCACCTGGCAGTAAGAGTGCACCTTCTAAGGGAAAGAGAGCAATTTGCTTTGGTAGATCATTTTCGCAGTTATAATGGATATTGCCAGCTTTCATGAGTTTTTTTGTAACCTTTATTCAATAAAATTGAGTGTGTAAATCGTTGCTATTTATGCCACTCTTTAGAGACAAAATTTAAAAGAAAAAAATCAACCTCTTGTACGTTAGACGATGCTATAAAACATCTAGAATCTTTACTACTAAAAGATATCAATCTCCATGGCTATATAATTAAACTGCGCGAAGAAGGGTGTTACTTCGTTATTTTTTGAGACTGCAAAATTTTGCATTATTCTCAAGTCATGTTTTCGTTATGGCTTTTGCAATTTTCCTCCTTCATTTCCTGCAAAAGACTATTTAGGAAATGCTCAAAGGGACACCATTATAAGTCTTTTAAGATAGCCTATGCAAGTTTAAAAATGAGAACACTCTCATCACTTTTATTAATGACAGGGTGATAAAGATAGGTTATAGATCAAAATATGTCGGAAAGAGCGTCATCGTTTCTTTCATTCTTTTGCGGGAGAGTGCAGGATGCAAGTTTTTTCGCCTGCCGCCGAAGGGGAAAGCAGCCCATAATCTCTCAGGCTCTAAGGACCGTAAAAGGAAAGAGGCAAATCTGGAAAGTCGGAAGATCCGCGCCGAAGGTGTAAGCGAAAGATTTTTTCGCGAGTCTCTCAGGTTTGTAACAGAGGGGTGCAGAGACAGTTACATGTTGTGTTGTTAGGCACATATTGTGGCAGTGGTGCGATTTTGGAGCTATTATGGGCACATTACAAGAATTCGAAACCTCTTCTTTAAAAAGACTTCCTTTGCATGATTTGCATGAAAAAGCGGGAGCAAAATTGGGTGCTTTTGCCGGTTGGCAAATGCCTTTGACTTATCCTATTGGCGTTTTAAAAGAGCATCTTCATACGCGTGCGCATGCAGGCCTTTTTGATATTTCTCATATGAAATTAATCGCTGTTGAGGGTCCACAAGCAGTGGAATTTTTATCCTATGCGCTTCCTGTTGATGCAGCACTTTTAAAGGTTGCTCAATCACGGTATAATTATTTGCTTAATGAGCAGGCTGGCATTATTGATGATCTTATCATTACGCGTTTGGCAGAATGTCGTTTTATGCTGGTTGTTAATGCCGGAAATGTACAGATCGATCTTGCAGAGCTTGAGAAACGTTCTGTTGGTTTTGCATGTCAAGTGATTGCTCTTGAGAGAGTTTTGCTTGCTCTTCAGGGGCCTCAAGCTGCAACTGTTATGGCTGATGCAGGATTGCCTGGTAATGCATTGTTGTTTATGCAAGGATTTGAGCCACAAAAAGATTGGTTTATAACGCGTTCTGGTTATACAGGAGAAGATGGTTTTGAAATTGCTCTTCCAGAAGAGCACGCACGTGTATTGGCTGAAAAATTGCTGAGCGATTCTCGTGTTGAATGGGTTGGTCTTGCTGCACGCGACAGTCTTCGGCTGGAAGCAGGGTTATGTTTGCACGGGAATGATATCACCCCTGATACGACGCCTATTGATGCTGCATTGACATGGGCTGTCCCCAAAAATGTTAGAGAAAAGGCGCAATTCTATGGGGCAAAAGCTTTTCTTGAAGCACTTCAAAAAGGACCATCTCGTTGTCGTGTTGGATTAAAACCGCAAACGCGTCAACCTATTCGTGCAGGTGCGCAGCTTTTCGATCATGAGGGAAATCAGATTGGTGTGGTAACATCCGGTGGTTTTGGTCCTTCTTTTGATGGTCCTGTTGCGATGGGCTATGTGCCTGTTGGTTATAAGGATGAGGGGACAGAAGTTTTTACGGAGTTGCGTGGAAAAAAAATTACACTGTCTGTTCACTCACTTCCGTTTGTTGAACAACGTTATTTTAAAGGATAATTTTTGATGTCTAAAATTTATTTTACCCCAGATCATGAATGGCTGTACATTGAAGGGAAAGTGGTGACCGTTGGGATCACTAATTATGCTCAAGAGCAGTTAGGAGATTTGGTTTTTATTGATTTGCCACAAATTGGAACGCAACTTTCCAAGGGGGATTCTGCTGCCGTTGTGGAATCGGTAAAAGCCGCATCAGATGTTTATGCTCCCCTTGATGGTGAGGTTATCGAAATGAATGAAGCTTTGGCGGATAGCCCCGAACTTGTAAATCAGAAAGCCGAAAAAGAAGGTTGGCTATGGAAAATGACATTGCAGGATGAAACGCAACTGGAAGAGTTGTTGGGTGAGGATGCTTATAAAACACTGATTGGATGAGTACTATGCAAGAACGTCATTTTTTTTCTCGCCATATCGGGATTCGTCCCGATGAAACACAAAAAATGCTGGATATTTTGGAACTTGATTGTGTTGATACATTAGTTTCACAAGCGGTTCCACATTCTATTCATTTAGGACGTTCGCTGAATCTTCCAGAGGCAGTAAGTGAGGGGCAAGCGTTAGAGGAATTGTCCAAGATAATGGGACGTAATCAGGTTCATAAAAGTTTCATTGGTCAGGGATATCATGGAACATGCGTGCCTCCCGTTATTTTGCGCAATCTTTTTGAAAATCCAGCATGGTATACCGCTTATACACCTTATCAGGCAGAAATTAGTCAAGGACGTTTAGAGCTTTTGTTTTATTTTCAGACATTGGTGAGTGAACTTACTGGTTTGCCTGTTGCTGCTGCTTCTCTTCTTGATGAAGCGACAGCTTTAGCTGAAGCCAATGCGGTGGCTGTGCGCTTTGCACGTGAGAAAAAAACAAAAATTTCTCTTCAGAGTCTTTTACATCCTCAGACTTTGAATGTTGCGAAAACGCGGGCTGAAACCCAAGGTATTCAAATTATCCAAGGTGGAGAAATTGATTTCGATACTGCAGCGATTGTTTTGTCTTGGCCTGATACAAAAGGCTTTTTTAATGATTATAGTGAAATCATTAAAGAAGCAAAGGCAAAAGGAGCGCTGGTGATTGTTGTTGCAGATCCTTTAGCTCTTACTCTTATGGAGCCTCCAGCAAAATGGGGTGCTGATATTGTTGTTGGCTCGTTGCAACGTTATGGCGTTCCGATGGGATTTGGAGGACCTCATGCTGGTTATCTTGCGGTTAATGATGCTTTAACCCGTCTTATTCCAGGGCGAATTGTTGGCCAATCAGTGGATACGAAAGGCCGTGTAGGGTTTCGTTTAGCATTGCAAACACGTGAGCAACATATTAGGCGCGATAAAGCAACATCGAATATTTGTACAGCACAGGTTTTGTTAGCAAATATGGCAACAGCTTATGCTGTTTGGCATGGTCCGCAGGGCTTACAGGAAATTGCGCGGCGAATTCATCAGTTAACATGCCGTTTTGTTGCTAGTTTAAAGGTGGCAGGTGTTTTTTGTCAGGGGGAGTATTTTTTTGATTGCGTGAGCATTGTTGTGAAGGGAAAAGCGCAAGAAATTGCACGCCAAGCGAAAGCAGGTGGGCGTCTTGTTCGTGTTCTCGATGATGACACAATTGTAATTAATTTTGATGAATTATCAACACCAGAGGATGCTTGTGCTTTGGCAAAGCTTTTCGGTGCACAATTGGTTGATGAGGCTTCTCCACAGCTTTTTGGTAAAGAGCGTGATGCAGCCTTTCTTTCACAGCCTTTTTTTCATGCCGTTCATTCAGAGACAGATATGATGCGCTTTTTGCGTCGTTTGTCAGATAAGGATTTGGCGTTGGATCGGGCAATGATCCCGCTTGGTTCTTGCACGATGAAGCTTAATGCAGCAGTTGAATTGATGCCTTTGAGTTGGTCTTGTGTGGCGCATATACACCCATTTGTTCCGAAAGAGGATGCAGCGGGTTATTTGGAAATGATTGATCAATTAAATGCGTGGTTGTGTGAGATTACAGGATTTGCACAAGTTTCTTTTCAGCCAAATTCCGGTGCTCAGGGTGAATATGCTGGACTTTTGGCAATCCGCCGTTATCACCAATCGCGGGGTGAATATCAACGCACACTTTGTCTTATTCCTGCATCAGCACACGGTACGAATCCAGCTTCAGCTCATATGGCGGGTATGGAAGTTGTTGTGGTAAAATGTTTAAGTGATGGTGATGTTGATGTTGATGATCTCAAAATAAAAGCGCAATTGCATCAGGATCGTTTAGCAGCTCTCATGATTACCTATCCTTCAACTCATGGGGTTTATGAGGAAAATATTAAGGAAATTTGCTCTCTTATCCATGAAAATGGAGGACAAGTTTATTTTGATGGTGCTAATTTGAATGCGCTTGTTGGGCTTGCTCGTCCGGCAGACATTGGGGCAGATGTTTGTCATATGAATCTTCATAAAACATTTGCTATTCCTCATGGTGGTGGTGGTCCTGGTGTTGGTCCGATTGGAGTGGCAGCGCATCTCAAGCCATTTTTACCAAGACATGAACAAGATGGGACAACATACGCAGTCTCAGCAGCGCCTTATGGAAGTGCTTCCATTCTTGTTATTACGTGGATGTATATTCGAATGATGGGCGCTGATGGCTTGAAATATGCAACACAAACAGCAATTCTCAATGCTAATTATATTGCTGCACGTCTTTCACAGGCTTATTCTATTCTTTATAGAGGCAAGTATGGGCGTGTTGCTCACGAATGTATTGTTGATACGCGTGTGTTAAAAGAACAGTATGGGGTGAGTATTGATGATATCGCAAAACGTTTGATTGATTACGGATTTCATGCGCCAACGATGTCGTTTCCGGTTCCTGGAACTTTGATGATTGAGCCAACCGAATCAGAACCAAAAGCAGAGATTGATCGTTTGTGTGATGCTTTGCTTGCTATTGCCAAAGAAGCCAAGAAAGTTGGTGCAGGGGTTTGGCCAAAAGACGATAATCCTTTGGTAAATGCACCACATACGTTGAGTGATACACTAGATGATGCTTGGGCACGTCCTTATTCGCGGAAAGAAGCTGCTTTTCCAAACGGCTCTCTTGATTCAGCAAATAAATATTGGCCTCCTGTTTCTCGTATTGATAATGTTGCGGGAGACAGAATGCTCATTTGCTCTTGCCCACCATTAGGAAATACATATTAAATTTGCTTTTTATCTTGTTAAATTTATCTTGTTAAACTTGTTTGGTTGCATTAGAAAGCTCACATAAAATATGTGGTTTTTTTGATCACTTTGTTCTCTATTTCGTTGCAAAGTTTTTGGTATATTGGGAGAACTTTTGAATTTTTTTTGCATAACATGGTTTAGCAAAATTGAAAGAATAATGAGAAAATGTTGGCAAAAAATGCTGTGCTTTTTTGTGCTTTATAGAGACGCATTTAAAAGTCTCATTCCTGCATTTTTTAACGGTGGACGGTAGAATTCACAATCGTTAAAAATAGTTATAAAATCAATTTTTTATAGCGTATAGATGAGAGTCTATAGTTTTGTTTCTTCCTTATCCTGTTTGACAATTTATAAAATGATTCGTGAGAGTATGCTCTTTCTTCGATGTGATTGAAAGAGATTCTCTTATTCTTTCATTGATGATATTCATGCATTGATTGTTTTTTACTATTTTTCTCTTTCATATTTTCATCAATGATATAGGTCAATAGATTGTTGAGGGAGAATTTCGTTATTAAAACCCATTTAAAACTCTCACAGATATTATTATTCAGTTATTTTGTTCTTTTAGATAATCACAAAAATGTTTCCCTGCATGCTCTTTAAGAAGAATTAGTGTAAGGATAAAATTATTTGAGAAAGAATTCGTATATTTTTTATAAATTGTCTTCACGCAAAAATGGATGCAAAACGATTTGAAAGTTGGAAAATATGTGTGATGGTGTTTGTTTTTTCTTTATATGCAAGATACTGATTTATAATGATAATTCACTGTTTTGCATGTTGAATGAGAGTTTCGAATAACGTAAGATTCTCTCATTTCAAACCTGTTTATATTGCATCAATCAAAACCATTTGCTTGCACGTTACAAGCGGGATGAGTGTGTAGATCAAATTTATATAAGAAAGGACTAAAAATGGCTCTTATGAACCGTCTTAATGCAAGGTCTGTCTGGCAACATTGGGAGCAGGCAAATATAATGATGGTGCTGGCTTGTTACTTCATATAGAGGCTATTGATTTTAAAAACTTAAGAGCAGATTTTGACATATCTATTTATGAATAGAAAGTCTCTGGGGTTGTGAAGAGAAAGACTTTAAGAAAAGTTTTGTAGCTTTGGTAGAGTCAGACTAATAAAGCTGGGAATCAGTATTCTATTCAATCAAATGAGGTTTTTTGTCAATATGTGAGAAGAGAGGAGGATAGCAACATTGATAAAATGAGTTGTATTTTGCGATTGTTAAACATTCTTTGAAAAAGTTGCGTACAGAATTTTTCTGGAAACAATGTTTCTTACTTTATAGTGCACAATAATTTATCATAGTGCACAATAATTCGTTGTAATTTAAATGTAAATGCGTTTATAGCGAGTGCCTAGAGAGGTCAGAATTTCATGAGGAATGGTGTCTGCATCTAGAGACACTTCTTCAAGAGTTTGGTGTGTTCCAATGAGTTCTACCCAATCGCCTCTTTGAGGTTTTTTATGCGTAATATCGGTAGCGTCAGCGACAATGCAATCCATGGAAACGCGTCCAACAATGGGTAGTTTGTGTCCGTCGAAATAAACAGAACCTTTGTTAGAAAGAGTGCGCAACCAACCATCTGCATAGCCAATGGAAATTGTTATGAGGGTGCTTGGTCTGTTGGTCATAAAGCTTCCTCCATAACCAATAGGTAATCCTGCATCAATGGAGCGGCTTTGAATGATTTGCGCTTCAAGCTTTAAAACAGGTTTTAAGGATGTTGGATGTTGTTTATGAGGATTGATTCCGTAAAGTGCAATGCCTGGGCGAACAAGATCAAAATGAAAATCTTTACCAAGAAAAATACCTCCAGAATTGGCAAATGAGGCTTTACAGGGCGGGAGTTGTGCAAGTGCAGTTTTAAAAGACGCTAATTGCATAGCATTGGATAAATGTGTGTTATCTTCTCCATTAGCAAGATGGCTCATAACATATTTTATATCTGCTTTTTCGAAAAGAGTAGGCTGTTTTATCAGTTGCTGTAATTCTTTTTGATCAAGTCCTAATCGGTTCATATTGGTATCAATTTGAACGATTGCTGGAAATTTTTTACCTCTTTTATGACAAAGTGTTTGCCAGATTTCGATGGTATTCCAAGAGTTTAGAACAGGGACAATACCAGATTGTGCAACAAATTCTTCCGCCATGTGAGGAAATCCATTAAGAAGAACAATCGTGGCATTTGATGATAAAATGGATTTTAATTGAATTGCTTCTTCGATTTTGGCTACAAAAAAAGTACGACAACCAGATTGGTAAAGTGCAGGAGCAATTTTTTCAACACCCAATCCATAAGCATTCGCTTTTACAACTGCCGAACATTCACTTGGGGCAACATGTTGAGCAAAAGTTTTATAATTCGCAACAATGGCATTCACATCAATAGTTGCTACAGCTGCATGAGGCAATAAGGTATTTACTTCATCATTAATGGATTTTTTCATGTTGAAGATCCTATCGGCGTCAATGAGATACGGACTTCCTTTTGGATTATTGCATAGATGTTTTTGTGATGGGGATGAGGAAGTGGGCATTGTTTGTCATTTCCAAAATTATGAACAGTTTGTACCAAATTATGCACCATAACAGCAATCTTGTGATGTGAATTGATTTATCTTTATACGATAAAGAAAATAGCTTTCTGCGTGTGTATTGTAATAATATGTAATGAGTGGAAGCAATAAGTTTTTTCTTTCTGTGAGAATGTGGTTAAGTCTATGTTAAAAATGAAAGCTTATCATTCTTGGAGCATTGTCGAGAGAGTATAATATATTGTCAATCATGAAGATTTTTTGTTATTTTGAGATTTATTTATAGATATTTACAAATTAAGAAAAGATATGATGAAGAGAAAATGCATTCTTAATGATACGCTGTTAAAGAATTATACGGTGCTAAAAATAATGTCGAGCTTGTTTTTTATCAGATATTTTCATGCTTGCTCGCTTTGACATGTTTATCGAAACGTTTTTGTAAAGTGCTTATTAGGTTGTTTATTTGTTAAGAGAAATATTGAGATAATTGTATAGGCATTATATCACTTTTGAAGTTTGAATCTATAATTTAATAATAAAGATAAGGAAGGGTTTTATGAATACGTCTGCCACAAAGATTCAGTCAAATATCAGCAGCGTTGCATCAAATTTCCCAATTCCTGAAAATGTATTTGCGCTTACTGTACAGGACGTTTATCACTACACAGACCGTTTGTTTAAATTTCGTCTGAATCGTCCGGAAAGTTTTCGTTTTCGTTCAGGTGAGTTTGTTATGATTGGTTTGCCAAATGCAGAAAAGCCGATTTATCGTGCATATTCAATAGCGAGTCCTTTTTGGGATGAACAGCTTGAGTTTTTTTCTATCAAAGTGCCAGGGGGACCATTAACTGAGCATCTTCAAAAAATTAAAATTGGTGATACAGTTTTAATGCGTAAGAAATCTACAGGGACATTGGTTCTTGATGCTCTTATTCCTGGAAAGCGTCTTTATCTTCTTTCAACAGGAACAGGGATTGCTCCTTTTGCAAGCCTTGTTCGTGACCCAGAGACTTATGAAAAGTTTTCAGAAGTGGTGCTTATTCAAACAACCCGTGAACGAGATGAGCTTGCTTATGCAAAAGAGCTTGTTGTCTCTTTACAACAAGATCCACTCATTGGTGTATATGCACAACAATTGAAATTTTATCCTATGACCACTCGCGAATCTTCTGAGTATATGGGGCGTATTACGATTGTTATGGAAAACGGTGCTTTTTTTGAAATGACAGGTTTACCGAAAATTTCTCCTGATGAAGATCGCGTGATGATTTGTGGTTCCGTGGCAATGCTGAAAGATTGTGCAAAGATGTGCGAGTCCTTTGGTCTTGTTGAAGGTGCAAATAATGCACCTGCTACCTATGTTGTAGAGCGTGCTTTTGTTGGATGAGGAAATAACTGTGCAGCTGGCAATATGAGTTAATGAACTAATCGCATCTCAACCGTCAGTCAAAATGAGCTGTTTGGAAGCTATCCAAGAACCTCTGACGCAGAAAACATTCAAAAACTGAAGCCACTGAACTACATTTTTTGCGTAATATACCACCTGTCGGGAAAAATTGGATTTTAGAGAAAGCGGATGCTAAAGCTTGGATAAAATCAATCCCTCCCACTGCTTTAGAAGAAAAATTTCAAATGCGAATAGCCTTTATCTCATGCTTGCATTAACTCACTTGGTGTTATTGCGCTAGGGAGAAGAGGAACTTCGATGTTTTTTACACAATTGATCACTCCGTTTGATAATCTAGGGCTTACGATAAATTTTTCTCCTATGCGTTTGATTTGTTCATAGTGTGTAGTGTTGAGGGTGTGTAGTGTTGAGGATTGTTTCTGCTCCAACAATTGCTTCGAAGACTTCTTGTATAATTGCTTTCATTGCATCATATGCATTTGGAGTTCGTAAAGTGATCTCAATTGTTTTCAATCCATCTTGGATAAGAGCGTATGCTAAAGGTACTGTATTTTCAGATTATCAATGTGCACAATAGGTATGATGTTTTGTTCCCAGAGTAGTGATAAAGGTGGTCTTTTTTTGGGGAACATGATGTTTTTTCTCTAAGAAATCCTATTGGTTAGTATAGTTTAATTAAGGACAATATGTTAAAGAGTAGATGAATAGATCTTGAAATTGAATGAAACGCGCGTTATGGCAAGACTCATGGAAAAGAATTTTAAAGTTGCTGCACTCTATTGCTTCGCTGATTTGAAGCATTATCGTCAATTACAGAAACCTTTAATGGATTTATGTCAGGAAAGGGATATTAAAGGTACCTTGCTTTTAGCACAAGAGGGCATTAATGGAACTGTTGCTGGATCTTGCGCTGCAATTGAAGCGTTGGTGAATTTTATTACAGCTGAACCAACATTTCAAACGCCGGAAATTAAATATTCATGGGCATCAAAAATGCCTTTTCATCGTATGAAAGTACGGTTGAAAAAAGAGATTGTGACAATGGGTGTTGAAGGTGTTGATCCATTAAAGGTTGTTGGGACTTATGTAGATCCCGAAGATTGGAATGTCCTTATCCAAGATGAGGAGACAATCCTTATTGATACACGTAATGATTATGAATATGCAATTGGCAGTTTTCAAGGAGCAATTGATCCGTGTATTAAAACATTTCGTGAATTTCCTGCGTGGGTACTCAAACATGAAGCTGATCTAAAAAAGAAAAAAAAGATTGCTATGTTTTGTACAGGTGGTATTCGCTGTGAAAAATCGACAGCTTATGTTCGTGAACTTGGTTATGAGCAGGTTTACCATTTAAAAGGTGGGATTCTGAAATATTTGGAAACTATTCCAAAAGAAGAAAGTTTATGGTGGGGTGAGTGCTTTGTTTTTGATGAGCGTGTTTCTGTAAAACATGAGCTTGAAGAATGTGGACGCGAATTATGCCGCGCATGCCGTTTTCCTCTTAATGCTGAAGGAAAATTATCACCTCATTATGAAGAAGGCGTTTCATGTGATGCTTGTTATAGTACACGCAGTGAAGATGATAGGAAGCGTTTTCGTGAACGTCATAGGCAGTTTCAATTATCAAAATTGCGTTCAATGCAATCCCATCAAGAAACATAAGGATATTGTATTTTAACGCTTGAAATTTTAGCTTTTTCTTTTTTAAGAGAGGACATTTTCAGCGTAAGTAAAAAAGTATTTTAAAGACAGAAAATTGTCTGAGTTTTTTCGTATTGATAAAAGTTAAGTAATTGATTTATAAAGTAAATTATAATTATTTCTTTTGATGCAGGTATCTTTAAGTTTGTCGTGCTTGTTTTGTTTCAAATGCTCTTCATTCTGATTCAGTAAAAATATTTCGATGATAATCTTATGCTGAGATAGTTTCATGTTATTACAAATCATTGATTTATAATGATCATTCACTGTTTTGTATGTTGAATGAGAGTCTCGAATAACGTAAGATTCTCTCATTTCAAACCTGCCCAAACCTGCTTATCTTGAATTAATCAAAACCACTTGTTTGCACGTCAAAAGCGGGGCTGGTGTGTGGGTAAAAACTATAGAAGAAAGGACTAAAAATGGTCCTTATGAACCGTCTTAATGCAAGGGCTGTCGGCAACATTGGGAGCTGGCAAATATAATGATGGTGCTGGATTATTACTTCACAAACGTAAAGATGGAGGTGCTTAATGGATTTATTGTTAGAAGTGGCATGAATGAGGATGGGGCTTGAAGATTAGTTTGAAAATAAAATGTGCTGTGAATGAACTGTTTTAATATGAAAGCAAGTACGTTCGGGGACAGATAGAATGATGGATACGGGTTTGTAATCTCATAGAGACGAAGGATAGTGATCTTGTGGGATCAGCATTTCAGCGTTTTTGTGGTAAGAAGACTTGCATTGTGGACAAAGAATACAGCTCTTCGACAAGGAAGTCAAAATAAGAGGATTCATTTTAAAGCAAGGTTATGATTGTGTAACATAATGGTATAAGGAGTGAAGGTTACAATCTCTTGAAATATTGTAATCCATTAAAAGAGAAATGGTGATTTATTTATTTGAGAAGATTGTTGCTTTTTGTATTGTCTTAGCTTTAAAAATTAAAAAATATTTAAAATCAAAAAAAATGATTGAAATGAATAAAGATTCGTTTTATACGAACCCTTGCCCAAAGTCGCACGTGCCTGTGGGTGTCCGCCGGTTCTCAAATGGTGAGATTAACCGGTACGGTACCTGGAACTAACCGCTCCAGTCATTCTTACGGCCAATCGAAAGAGTGAGGACATCTTGAAGCAACGACGGTGCGGGCCTTTCTGGTGTCTTCCAGCTATACAAATGCTGGGATAACTATAGAGGCACACCTCATTGCCTTCAGTGCGGAAGTGGTTTTCTCAATTCCAATCAAAAAGGCAGACAAAGTAGAACAACGCAGTTATTGCGCTGTTTTTTGGTTGCATACAATGTTGATTTCTTTCTGATTAAAATAGTCAGGATGTTGGTCTCTTTTGTGTGTGTTTTGTCCCCTTTGCTTGTTGGCAGCTTCATGTTGTCTTAAAGCATAGAATAGAGATTTTTCTCTAGGAGGATTGGTAGATGGCAACTCAACGCATTCGCGATTTTCTTGCAACACATCGTTCTGAAGGTCCATGCTTAATTGTTGATCTTGATGTTGTTCGTGAGAATTATTTAAATTTTGAAAAAGCACTTCCACAGTCTCGCATTTTTTATGCAATAAAGGCAAATCCAGCTCCTGAGATTTTGAGATTGCTTACTTCTTTAGGATCATCTTTTGATGCGGCTTCTGTTGCCGAAATTGAAATGGCTTTAAAAGCTGGAGCAACAGCTGAGCGCATTTCGTTTGGGAATACTATTAAAAAAGAGCGTGATATTGCGCGTGCATATGCATTTGGTGTTTCGCTTTATGCAGTTGATTGTATTGAAGAAGTAGAAAAAATTGCTCGTTCCGCTCCGGGGTCGCGTGTTTTTTGCCGAGTTCTTACCGATGGAAAAGGTGCAGAGTGGCCATTATCACGTAAATTTGGTTGTGTTCCTGCTATGGCGGTTGAAGTGTTACGTCGAGCACATCAACTGGGTTTGCAAGCTTATGGTGTTTCTTTTCATGTTGGCTCTCAGCAGACAGATCTTAGCGCATGGGATCGTGCTGTATCAGATGCTGCAACAGTTTTCAGGCGTTTAGAGCAAGAAGGAATTTCGTTGAAATTGGTTAATTTGGGTGGAGGATTTCCAACGCGTTATTTGAAAGATGTTCCTACAGAACAAGCTTATGGGACGGCTGTCTTTGATTCATTAAAAAAATATTTTGGCAATCGTATTCCTGAAACAATTATTGAGCCAGGACGTGGGATGGTTGGCAATGCTGGTGTTATTCGCACAGAAGTTGTTCTTATATCTAGAAAAGCAGATAATGATAATGTTCGATGGGTTTATCTTGACGTGGGAAAATTTAACGGTCTTGCTGAGACTATGGATGAGGCAATTCGCTACCCTATTGAAACACCGCATGACGGTAAAGTAATGGAACCTTGCATTTTAGCAGGTCCAACATGCGATTCAGCAGATGTTCTTTATGAAAAGACACCTTATCTGTTACCTTTATCTCTTACGGTGGGGGATGAGTTGTTGATTCATGGAACAGGCGCTTATACGGCAACTTACGCGTCTGTTGCCTTTAATGGTTTTGAGCCTTTGCGATCTTATGTAATTTGAGTCTTTATTTATTGTGACCAAAGGTATAGTGGGGCGTGTGACGAAGATGATACATTTCCAAACAAGAGACGGTGCATTTTTTACACTTGCATATGAGCAAGAAGCGGATAAGCCATACCGAGAGCGGTTGCTTGATTTAACTTTGGGAAAGGGGCGTAAACATAAATCGTCAGAAGTTTTACGTCGTGGGCGATTGGCTGCATGTAAGCTGTCCTTTGTTGTCAAAAATGCACTTGGAGAACTGGTCGGTAGTGTACGTCTTTGGCATGTTCAGTTTAAAAAAGGGAAAAATGGCACACAGGACGCTTTGCTTTTAGGTCCTCTGGCTGTTGCAGGGGAGTATTCTGGTATGGGAATAGGGTCGCTTCTTATGCAGCACGCAATTGAAACGTCAAAAAAACAGGGTTATGGGGCTATTTTCCTTGTGGGTGATTGTGCATTTTATCAGCGTTTTGGTTTTTCAAACAGTTTAACAAAAAATTTTGCAATGCTCGGTCCTTATGAAAAACACCGTTTTCAAGCATTAGAACTGATACCAGAATATCTTTCCTCTTGTTATGGTACTTTGTTTCCTAGCGGAGAACGAGAAGATTTGAGTCATTTTCAGCATTATAAAGTGGCATAAAGGACCTATTCATTTTCTCACAAGATTGGTTCATTACTTTTCAATAGTCGCGGTCCAACAATGATGGCATCGGGGAACAAGCCATTTTCATGCATGGTGTATTGTTATAAGATGTAAAGTTTGAGGATAGCTCTATTGTATCACATGCTTTTTTTATTTGTGTTTTTCTACCTTTGATAAGAGCTATCGATTTATTAACAATTTCCAATGTTGTACATTATTTTAAGTGATTCTAGCGGAATCATTCTTTTTATCTTTTATCGATATTATTTATAGCATTTTTCAAGTTTATTACTGTTGAAAAAAGTCTTAGTGGGCAATCAAGAAGTGAGATAGAGAACTCAGACGTTTTGTTGAAATTTGTTTTAATACAGTCATATAATTCATAAATTGCAATTTTGAAGAAACGGAATTCTCGAGAATGATGGGTGCGTTTATCACTAAAATATCTAGGCCATTTATATTTTTGGAAATGATTGTCTGTCAGAAGGAAGCGCTATGTTTAAGCGTTTCTTTTGGTAGGGTATTCTGTTGTACAAAATGGGAAAATATGCGTTTTTAATCAATAGATTTTTGTTCTGAAAATGCAAGGGATTCCCTACTATATTAATAGTTTTGAATCCAGCCACTATAAAAGTAGGGTATAAGCGTTGATAATAGGTTGCTCCATTTTTTGATAATAGATTGATCCATTTTATTGTTATGTAGAAAGATAAGCACTTTGAGATTTTTTTTATAACTCTCGTGCGTGTTGAAATAGTGATAAATTGTGGAGGAGAGATCCTTGTGGTGTGTTTAAAAGATAGTAGTTATTATCTTCTTTGGAACTGAATAAAACAATGAAATCTGCATACTTCAAGCAGCGTGTTTTTTGAAAATAATTATGCTATTACAATATTTTTTGCGATATTTGCGATAAATATCTAGAATGATTTTAATGTTTGTTTTGTTATGTGACTAAGAAAAACGGACATTTTATCTGTAGGGTATAGAAATTTAAAAGAGTACTCAATAGGAGGTGTCTTTGTTTGTTGTCATCTGAAATTGTAAAGTCATTTGTTTATGAGAGCATTATTTTTTAAAATATGAGAAATACTCGCATCTTATCAAAAATCGTCATGCTATATTATGCATTTATAAAAACATTTTCTTTATCTATATGATAGAAAACAGAGTTTCAAAAAATGGGAAGAATCTCTTGGTTAAAAAAGAAAATTCCCCAATCCTCATAAGGTTAAGTTTAGTGTCCTGAAGGAGGATTGGTGAGAGGTGATGTTTTCTTGAGGAAAACGGTTGTGAATGCCAAAACGCTAAATATAATGGTTATAATAAAGAAAATATCGCTAAAAGCCATAACTGTAGCTTGCACACGGACCATATTAAAAAGTTGGAAGAGAGCAAGAGCGTGGGGATCAGAAGTTGCAGTTTTAAAGTACAAAGTTAAACTTGAAAGCATTTCGGTTGCTTGGATATTTCCCTGTTGGACAGTTTCGGCTATTCGTGCATAATGCAGGTCCGTACGTTTTGTTAAAAGAGTGCTGATAATAGCAAGCCCTACGGCACCACCAAGATTACGTGTGAGGTTAAAAAGACCAGAGGCATTTTGCATTTGTTCTGGCGGGAGTGATCCAAGTGCAATATTATTCACAGGAACCATACATAACATAACAGAAAAACCACGGAAAAATTGAGGCCAAAAGAGTTCCCAGAAATCCCAGTTGTCTGTGATAGAGCTAGCCATCCAAGTTCCTAACGCGAAACCAACAAGCCCTATTGCCATCATCAAACGTTCATCGATTCGTGCTGAAAGAAATCCCGCAAGAGGGGCGGTTAAGAACATGACAAATCCTGAAATAAACAATGTTTCCCCAATCATGAGGGCATCATAATGGCGGATTTGGCTTAAATAGACAGGATAAAGGTATGTAAGTCCATAAAGACCTATTCCAAGTATAAAAGAAAAGACTGCTGCGGTTGAGAAATTAAAATTTGCAAAAGCTGAGAGATTAACAATTGGTTCTTTAGCAGTAAAAGCGCGCCAGAAGAATAAGCCAGCAGCCAAGATCATGATAATGAATAAGTTTAGAATCAGAGTGTCATGAAGCCAATCATGGCGTGCACCTTCTTCTAGAATATACTCTAAAGTTCCTAGAAAAACAGCCATAGAGATGAGCCCTGTCCAGTCAAATTTAGCCATTAAAGATGGATCAGCTTTGTCAAAGTCAATCAATTTCCAAGCGAGGATTGAGATAATAATTCCGCAGGGTACATTGATGAGAAAAAGCCAATGCCATGAGGCAATATGACAGATATAACCTCCCACTGTTGGACCAATGGTAGGAGCTAATGTTGCTACCAGTCCAACAATAGGGGTAACAATAGGGCGTTTGGAAGGAGGAAAAAGTACATAGGAGGCGACAAAAACACTAGGGATAATGCCTCCACCAATAAAACCTTGAAGTGCGCGGTACAAAATCATTTCATTGATAGATGTCGCTGTTGCACAAAGAATAGAGGTAATTGTAAATCCGATAGCTGATATAGTAAAGAAAACACGTGTTGAAAGCAATCTCGCTAAGAATCCAGAAAGGGGCAGCATAATAACTTCAGCGATGAGATAGGAGGTTTGAACCCATGAAATTTCTTCAGAGCTTGCTGAAAGACCAGCCTGAATTTCAGCTAAAGAGGAGGAAACGATTTGGATATCCAAAATAGCCATGAACATACCAAAGGCCATAGCAATGAATACCACGATTTTTTGGATTTCTATACGCTCTTGAGGATGTGTGGGCTCTGGTATAGGAGGTGTCATAGTAGGGTCATTTGTTTTTTTGTTATAAGAGATTTTTATCTTGTGGATTTGTACGTGTATCAATTTTTACAGAAACGCTCATTCCCGCTCGGATACGTCCAGTTTTTAATACTTCTTCTGGAATAGAAATGCGTACGGGAATGCGTTGTACAATTTTAGTAAAATTGCCAGTAGCATTTTGTGGAGGGAGGAGAGAAAAAACAGCTCCTGTTGCAGGTGCAATAGAAAGCACAGTGCCTGTAAATAGATCTTTTTTAAAGGCATCAACGGTAATATAAGCTGTTTGTCCAGCATGAATATTTTGTAACTGCGTTTCTTTATAGTTTGCTTCAATATAAAGTGCATGAATGGGAACTAATGCTGCAAGATGTTGGCCATTTGCAACAAAATCCCCCGTTTTTGCTGTTAAATTTCCGATAATTCCATCAAAAGGAGCCCGTATGATGGTGGAGTCAAGATCACGTTGTGCTTTGTCACGCGCGAGTTCTAGATTCTTTTTTTGGCTTTCCGTTTCACTACGTTGTGCTTCTAACATTCGGATATTTGCACGTGCTGCAGCTATTTGTGCATCTGAACGGTTTACATTAGCAATAGCTTGTTCATAAGCTGATTTGGCACCATCAACTTCAGATTGAGAGGCATAGCGATTGGTTTTAAGTTCTGTGGTGCGTTTTAAGATGAGTTGTGCATTAGTTGCTATGGCTGACGCAGCAGCTTTTTGTGCTTGTGCATCATCTAAGGCACTGTGGGCAGCTGTAATTTGTGCATCGATACGTAAAAGAGTTTTCTTTTGTGTATTGAGATGAGCTTTTGTTTGATCCAAGGCTATTTGATAATCACCATTGTCTAAGCGGAATAAAATATCGTCTTTTTTTACGATTTGGTTGGCTTTAATAGTAATTTTTTCAATATATCCAGTTAATTTAGGCGCAATAGTTGCAATATCTCCTTGTACATAGGCATCTTCAGTGGCAAGTATATAACGCCAATGCGTTAACCACTTATAGCTAAACCAAAGTACAAAAAGCGCAAGAATGATAAGAAGAGCGTTGACTACTTTTTTTTTATTGAAGTATTTTGTTGAAACAATTGTCTCAATTATAGACATGATTTTATACTTTCAATTTTATGTTTCAATGAGCAAAACAAGCGCATTTTTAGTAGTAGAAAGCGATATATTGAGTGAGACCGCTAGGAGTTTTTAAGTAATATTAAGCACAATATTTAAGAGTAACGCATAACGTTAAACTTACAAATTTGCAAGTATAAAGATACTACTCAGTTGCGCAGTTTTTACAAATGCCTCGTACTTCTATGATGCTTCTTTGTGCTTGAAAGTCAACTTCTTGAACCATTTGTTGAAGGCTGGATACAAGGGCTTTGTTTTGTATTTCATTGACTTTGCCACAGTTTTCACAAATCATAAAAATTGTAAGTTCGTGTTGACAATTTTCAGGATGTAAACAGACCATAAAAGCATTTGCACTTTCAAGACGATGAATACACTTTAATTGTACAAGTTTTTCTAATGCACGATAAACTTGGAGAGGTGCACGAAATCCTTCTTCGCGTAAGTGATCAAGAATCGCATAAGCACTTAAAGGTCCTTTTGCATTCTTTAAGGTGTTCAAAACCAATGTTTGGTTACGCGTAAGTTTAGATGACACTGACACCTTCCTTTTATTTGACAAAAGTATAAAGCGTGCATGCTATTTATGCAATGGCGATTATAGAACATGTATCCTTTCTTAATAAAGCTTTTTTATTATGCATGATTTTTTTATGGTTTTAGGTAAGATTATTTTATTTTTTAAAAAAATGATATTGACTCTTTGTTAGAAAGAGTTCTATATATC